>NZ_JBHSQJ010000046.1:0-85573 GCF_042658505.1 Streptacidiphilus monticola
CCCGACATCAGGCCACCCACAAAGATCCGGACACTCCCGGAAGCCCAGGTCGCGTAGCGGCAGTGTTGTTCGTTGTCCGGATCCTGGCGAATCAGGCCGGTTGGTCAGTTGAGCTGGTTGATGGGGGGCGGGTTGTCGTTGAGGGTGGTGGCGGCCGTGGGGCTCAGGGCGACGTTGTAGGTGTGGATGTCGCTGAGCTGTCCGGGGAGGAAGTCGGAGGCCGCGGCGTTATAGCGGGCATTGCCGATGGTGGCTGGTCCGGTTGAACTCCAGGCGTTGGTGGGGTTGGTGCTGGCCGCTTGGTGGCCGTTGATGTACAAGGTGGCGGTGTTGGTCGTGGCGTTGTAGACGGCGACCAGGTGGGTCCAGCTGGTGCTTGCTCCGGCGGCGTAGGCGACGTCGAAGCTGGGATTGGTGGTGTCCCCGCTGGTGAACTGGAATGCCCAGCCGGGCTTGCCGGTGTGGGCGTAGTTGTACTGGAGGTAGAAGGGGCTGGCGTTGGTGCCGGATTGGGCGATGACGGTCGCGTTGTGGGTGGGCAGGGAGGCGAGCTTCACCCAGGCGGAGATGCTGTAGCTCTGAGAGGTGTCGACGACCGCGGAGCCGGTTGCGAGGGCACTAGTGGTGCCGTTGAGGCTGAGCACGGTGCCGCGGGTGGCGTCGGTGGTCCAGGTGGCTCCGGTGTTGAGGCTGGCGGGCGCGTTTCCGTTCGAGTCTGTGGCAGAGGTGGAGTTGTTTCCGTCGTTCAGCTGCCAGCGGTGGGTGGCGGTGCTGTAGTTGCCTTGGGTGTAGGCGGTGCCGAAGGTGGCGGTTGTGCCGTTGGGGGTGGCGCCGGGGAAGGCGACGATGTCTCCGCTCGGGGTGGTGGCGTACAGGTTGGGCTGTCCGAGCTGGGTGTAGTCGCCGGGGGAGGCCACGGTGGGGTATGCAGCCGTGGTCAAGACGGGCTGCAGCCGCGTGGGCGCGGTGGCGACTGGGGTGGGGAGGCTGCCGCCGGTGAGTGCTCCCCAGTTCTGTTCGGCGCCGTTGTCGCATGTCCACAGGATGAGTTTTGCGCCGGGGGTCTGGCTGCCACTGGGGTCGGCCAGGCACAGCGCGGCGGCGGTGTTCTTCAGCGAGCCGCTGGGCCCCTGGGTCCACTGCTGGTCGGTGGCGCCGGTGCAGGTTGCGAAGTCGACGGCAGCGCCGTTGGTGGTGGCGCCGGCGTCCAGGCACAGTCCGTTGTAGAGGCGGACGGTGTGGTCGGTGAGGAAGATCATGGCCTGCTCGGGGCCTGAATTGCAGGTCCAGGTGATGGCAGCGACACCGCTGGTGGTGCTTGCCGCCGGGTCGGCTGCGCACAGGCGCGCGCCGCTCGTGGTGGTGACGCCGAGGGTCAGGGGTGCGGCGGTCGGAGCGGTCAGCTGGGAGACGTTGCCGTTGGCGTCCTTGAGGGGGAAGGTGTAGACGAGGCCGGACTGGTTGTCCCGAGCCCAAAGGGTGGGTGTGCCGGGGGTATTGGTGGTGAGGTCACCGCCGACGACGCCGGGGGAGATGAGGTCGAAGTGGGACCAGTCGCCGGTGCCGAGGAGGATGGGGTTGGTCAAAGGGTCCTTGGTGGTGTTCTGGTAGAGCCACAGTTCCTGGCTCCCGCTGCCGTCCAGTTCCTTGGTGATGAGGTTGGCGCGGGTGAAGGTGGTGTCGCCGGTGATGTCGCCGGGTGCGGTCATGGCTTTGACGCCGGACCAGTCGCTGTTGTAGTTGGCGCAGCGCCCGGACGTGCAGGCGGGGCGCGCGATGGCGGAGGCACCGCTCGTGAGGGTGAAGTGGCCGTAGGTTCCGCCGTTTTCGCCGTCGTTTGTGTAGCGGTACATCGTGTCCAGGCCCGGGTTGTAGGCGAAGAGGTCGTCGACACCGCCATTTTGGAGGGATCCGCGGTGGGCGACGAGGTACTTGTTCCAGCTGGTGTGGTCCGGGCTGGAACTGGGCGTGGAGGCGATGACCGCGCGCTGGGTGGTGGGGTCGCTGCTGCCGGCCAGCAGGATCAGGTCGCCGGTGGTGTCGGTGGCGAGCATGTCCGGGATGCCGTCGTTGGTGAGGTCGCCCGCGGTGACCTTGGTGTTGGGGTCCCACGGGGCATAGAAGCTGTAGCTGGACGGCAGCGTCTGGGCGTTGCCGGCCTGGTCAAGGGCCTGGACGTAGAGGATGTGACCGCCCCACATGGAGGGTGTCACGGTGAGTGTGGCCTGACCGCTGGTCGCGGCGATGTAGTGGGCTCCGACGGTTGGGATGGGCTGGTCCAGGGACCAGCGGAAGCCGGCGATGCCACTGCCGGGCAGGCACGCGGCCAGGGTACACGTCGACGGGTCGGGTGCCGGGTCGGTCGCGGTAAGGGTGAAGGTGCCTGCGTGGCCGGCGTACGTCAGCGGCGTGATGCCGCTGCCCGACGGCGGGAAGTCGGTGCTGTTGACGGTGGCGGGGCCGGGAGGGGTGGTGTCGACGTTGAAGCGGCAGTTGGCGACGGTGTTCGAGGACAGGATCGTGTCGGAGGCTTGCGTGTTCCAGCTGTACTGGTGACCGTCCTGCACCGTGGTGGTCAGCGCCATGCTGCCTTGTCGCGGCGCGAGCGCGTAGTCGACGTGGCCGTAGGTGACCTGCTTGGGATTCCCGGTCCCGTCGTCGACCATCTTGTCGAGCAGGCTGTACCAGATGGCGATCTTTGTGTCGGTGATGGGTGAGGTCGCTGTGGACAGCATGGAGATGGTGCTGCCCCCGTAGTTGGCGCTGGTCATGCCGATCCAGCCGGGGGTGCCGGTGTTGCACGCCGGGGATGCGGCGATCACGGCGCCCTGGGAGTTGACGGTGACTGCGGGAGGATCGGTGTTGACGCTGCTCGGGTCGATGACGGGGGGCAGGTCGTACTTGGTCGCAATCGAGGGGTTGTTTGCGAAGCGCATGTGGCCGTAGTTGGTGGACGAGGTGCTCTCGTCGCCGGTGAGCCCGAAGGTCAACGTTCCGCCTTGCACGGCGTTCACTTGCGTGGCGAGTTGGAAGGTGATTTGGCTGCTGGCAGACGTCCCGCACGAGGTGGTGGCGTCGACGCTGTACATCCACTTCTTCTGGCTGAACGCCGCGATGCCCGGTGCGGCCTGGGGGCGGTTGTTCCAGGTGGTGGGGTTGCTGCTGGCGGGCGGCGGCGGGTAGATGGGGTTGGTCACGGTGAGAGTGACCGGCCACTGCGTGCACCCGTGGTCGGCGCCGTATGTCTGGGTGAGCGTGAGCGTGGCGTCGGTGACGGTGGAGCCGTGCGGGATTTTGCTCAAGTCCATGGTGTAGAAGGATTCTTCGGCTCCCGCACCACAGTTGCTGCCCCAGCCGGGTTGGATGTAACCGATGCCTTCGCCGGCCTCGGTGCCGTTTCCTTCCTCGGTGTTCCAGCCGCTACTGGCGGTGGGACAGCCCTGCCACACCTGGGTGTAGTTCTTAGTCATATCGGTGACCGTCGCCGGGTCGATGTAAACCGGGAAGGCCGTGTCGGAGGCGGTGAGCAGGCTCTGGTCGGGTGTGAGCGTGAGGCCGGTGCCGGAGGCGGATAGGGTCACGGGCGCAACTGTGGCGCCCTGGCCGGGGCCCTCGGCTGAGGATCCGCCACTGCTGATGCTGTCGCCGGTGCCCCCGCTGGTGACGGCGTCGAGGCTCAGCGCAGCCGTTTTGACCGTGGTGGTGGTCGGCGCGCTGGAGTCCCACATGAGAGGAGCGGCGCTGCTGAAGACCGGGGTCCCGTCGGGGGTGGCGACCAGCATCCCTCCTCCAGTGGTGGAGGAGACGGTCAGGTTCGGGGCGTCGACGGCGAGGTGGATGGCCTTCAACGCGGGGTTGGCGGCCGCTGTGGCGTCGTGGACCACGAGGACTTCGCGCACGACCCCCTGCTGGTCGACCTGGACCTGGAGGTCGACCCCGGGCAGAACCGCACTGTAGACGGCGGTGTCGCCGTCGAGGGTGGGAGCAGGAAGGGTGAACGGCATGCTCAGGCTGAGCTGGTGGCCGGAGCCGTCCCCGAGGACGGCGAAGGGCCCGCCGCCCCCGCCGGAGAGCTTCACCGTGTTGGGGACTGCGGTGGGGCTGACGGTTCCGTCGCTGGACCGGGTCAGGGTGGCGTCGAGGGCAACCCACTGACCGTTTTGGCGGGTTCGGACGGGGAGTGCGTGAGTGGTCCGGGTCAGTGATCCGTCCGGATTGGCCACGACGGTGTCGGTGCTGGTGGCCAGTGACGGCACGTCCACTGGCCGCCCCGTGGACTCTGCCTGGATCTGTGCCGCCTGGATGGCGCCAGGACTGGATGGGGGCGGTATGGAGCCGGGGTCGGCCGGCCCGGTGTCCGCGAGCGCAGGCCACCCGCCGGATGCGGCCAGCAGCGAGGTGAGTAGCGGGACGGTGAGCCATCGTCGCAGGTGGAAGCGGCGCGAGCGAACGCGCCGATCAGGTGTTGTGGTCACGTGCAGCCTTCGTCACAGGTTTCGGATCACGGATGTTGCCTTCGTCACATTCGCGGGTTTGAGGTGCGCGAGCGGTCGATTCCAGCGGTCGCAACATGTGCGCACCTGTCCGGATTCGCTCCCCCCGGAATCGGACGAATCACCTCCGTGTACGGACGCCCCGCCCCGGGGGGAGGGAGCGGACAGGCTATAGCCCCGATCACAGGATCTCCATAAGATCCGACGGTCATCGCCTGGCCGCGTACGTACAGGTGACGGCTTCTCACTTGTGTCTGATTCCAGGGGGTTTGGCGCATGAGCGCGCGCTGGTTTGCTGCCGTCCGACACCGGATCTGGCAGCGGCCTGTGACCGTGGCAGTCGCTGCGGTCACGGTGGGCGCGCTGATCGCGCCCGTGGCCGTGGCCCAGGAGATCCCACACTTCAAGTACACCGGGAAGTTGTGGTCGCCGTTCCCGTTGGCGCGGACGCCGGGCGTCGCTGTGCATGACCTCAGTGCGTCCCGCGTGTCGCTGGGCCGAAGCGGCAAACAGCTCACGCCCTATGCGCCGTCCCCGGCGGTGTGGCCGGCTGCGGGAGCGGCCACCGTGTCACTGACACGCGCCGTGGCCGCCCCCGGTTCATCCCCTTCGGCGTCGGCGCCATCCAGCGCGGTCGCCGCGTCGCCCTCAACGTCCAACCGTCGACCGGTGGGCACCGCGGTCGTCCATTCCACATCGGCGTCATCGATGTCGCCGAGTTCGTCATCGGCATCGCAGGTGGTGCCGGTGACGGGACCGGTGCGCGCCGGCTCGCTTCCGGTCTGGGTCGCCCCCGTCCATGCGTCCCGCGGCGCAAAGGCGTTGACAGCTCGTACGCCCTCCCGGGTGCGGGTGCAGCTGGCCTCACATCAGCAGGCGGTCGCCGCCGGCGCCAACGCCATGCTCCTGAGCGTGGGCCAGGTGGACGGCGGCACCGACGGTCAGGTGCAGGTCGTTGTCGACTACGCGAGCCTGGTACGTGCCTATGGCGGCGGATACGGCTCGCGACTGGTGATGTTCGCCCTTCCCGCCTGCGCCCTGACAACCCCTCAGGTGAACGCCTGCCGGATGCGGACGCCGCTGAGCTTCACCAACCGGGCCGGGGCACACCAGTTGGTCGCCACCCTCGGCGTGCGCTCCGACGCTGCCCCGTCGCGCTCACTGGAACGTTCGGCCGCACTTGCACCGATGGACACCACCGGGTCGATGACCGTGGTGGGGATCAGCTCCGGCTCCACCGGCTCCCAGGGCAACTACACAGCCACGTCCTTGAACCCGGCCGCAACGTGGCAGGCCTCGGCGAGCGGCGCGTTCACCTACTCGTATCCGATCAACATGCCCACAGCCGTCGGCGGCAGCGTCCCCGACGTGACCTTCTCCTACGACTCGCAGTCGGTGGATGGGGAAACCTCGGCCCGCAACTCGCAGGCCTCCTGGATCGGTGACGGCTGGAACTACCAGCCCGGGTTCGTGGAGCGCAGCTACCGCTCCTGCAACAGCCTCCTCGACGGCAGCGGCCAGCGTCTCCTGAAGGGATCCGGGGACGAGTGCTGGGGCGGCGACAACGCCACCTTGTCCTTCGGCTCCCACGCCGGCGTCCTCATCCCGGTCACCGCCGACCAAAGCGTCCCCGGGATCGTCGCCCAGTGGAAGCTGCAGAACGACGACGGCACCATCGTCCAGGAACTGTCCGGCGCCCAGAACGGCCTCTACCAAGGCCTCTACTACCGCGTCTTGACGACCGACGGCTCGGCCGCCTACTTCGGCTCCAACCACGCGCCCGCCACCACCGCCATCAACTCCAGCCCGCAGTCCGGAACTCCCAGTGACACGGCCACGAACTCCGCCTGGGGCGTCCCGGTCCTGCACCCCGTCTCCGGCGACCCCTGCTACTCCTCCGCCAACGGCACCGCGTCCAAGTGCGCTCAGCCGGAGGGTTGGCGCTGGAACCTCGACTTCATCGTCTCGCCCACCGGGTTCGTCGAGCGCTACGACTACACCACTGAGTCCAACTGGTACGACCTGGGCGGTGGCCAGGCAGCCGCAACCAACGGCTCGGGAACGCTGACCAAGTACACCCGCGGCGGCACCCTCACCCAGATCTCCTACGGCTACCAGCTCGCGGACGAGCAGGCCGGCCGGACGCCTGCCGCGGCGGTGGTCTTCACTTCGAAGCAGCGCTGCCAGACCACCTCCGACTTCGACTGCACCCAGGCCATCTCCACGTCCAACGCCACGCACTGGCCGGACGTCCCCTACGACCTCAACTGCAACCAGGGCGACTCGACCACCCTGCCCGCCGGGGCCACCACCGTCCCCGCAGGCGTATGCATTACCTCATCGCCTACGTTCTGGACCACCACCCGTCTGGACTCCGTGACCACCAAGGTCCACGTCATCGAGCAGCCCGCCGGGACGGACAAGGACCTCGTCGCGGTCGACACCTACACCCTGGGGCAGATCTACTCCGACGCCGGCGGCACGATCGACCCCGTGGTCGGCACCACCGTGGACCCCAAGGACGCGGGCGCCCTCCAGGCCGTGATGTGGCTGCAGACCATCAAGCACACAGCCCAGACCGACTCCTACGACGGCGGCAGCACCCCGATCACGCTCAACCCCGTCACCTTCATCGGCACCGAGATCAACAACCGCGTCGACGGGAGCCCCAACGCGCCCCTGTACCGGCCCCGGATCGCCGGCATCGTCACCGAGACCGGCGAATTCATCTCCGTCACCTACTACGACGCGGACTGCTCAATCACCAACGGCACGCTGCCTGCGTCCGCGGACAGCGACACCATGTCCTGCTACCAGGTCTATTGGACATCACCCGGCGCACGGTTCCCCACCGCGGACTGGTTCAACAAGACCCGCGTCGAGACGGTCACGCGCTCCGACCTGACCGGCATCAAGGCGGACACCTCCGGCCGTACCGGTTACCTCGGCTTCTCCGGCTCCCCCGACCAGGAAACCCGCTACACGTACAGCGGACCCGCCTGGCACCGTGACGACTCCCCGCAGACCGACGACCTGTACCGCACCTGGGATCAGTTCCGCGGCTACCGCACCGTAACCATCACCACCGGCACCACACCTGACCCGGTCACCCAGACGACCACGACCTACCTGCAGGGCATGGACGGCGACTACCGGGCCAACGGCACCACCCGCCAGATCACCGTCTCCGACAGCACGGGCGACGCCGTTGTCGACAGCAACTGGCTCGCCGGCCTCGCGCTGGAAACCGACACCTACACCGCGGCCAACGGCACCATCGACGCCAAAACCACTACCCCCAGCGTCACCACCACCCAGACCGCGAGCGCCACCCAGACCCCCTGGACCGACTGGAACAGCACCGACTACACCGGCAGCGCCCCCACCCCGTCCACCCTGCCGCCGCTGACCGCCCGCCGCACCACCGCCACCACCACCCGCACCTACTCCCTCCTCGCGCACAACAAGGGCTGGCGCGAGAACCAGAGCACCACCAGCTACGACACCCTCGGCCGCATCTCCACCCTCGACACCCTCGCGGACGTGGGCACCCCCACGGCCCAGGAGCAGTGCGCCACCACCAGCTACGCCAGCGCGCCGTCCGCCAACGCCATGATGCTCACCTACGCGGACCAGATCACCACTGTCACCGGCCCGTGCGGCGGCAGCACACCCACCCTGCTGTCGGCGAAAAAGCTCTACTACACAGGAGACGGCACCCTCGCAACACTTGGCGCCTTCGGTCAGCTCAGCGCCACCGGCCAAGTCACGGGCGTCCAGATCGCCACCGCCCAGAACAACGGCACCGCCACCGCCTGGCAAACCACCGCCACCATGACCTACGACGGCGCCGGACGAGTTACCCAGACGCTGAACCCGGACCCCACCGGTGCCAAGACCACCGGCCTGCCCACCACCACCTCCTACACCCCCGCCTGGTCCACCGCAGGCGGCAACACCAACGCCACCAAGGTCACCTCCACCAACTCCCAGGGCTGGAGCACCACCTCCTACCTCGACCCGCTGCGCGGCCTGACGATCGAGAGCAAGGACGCGAACCACCGCATCACCGACATCACCTACGACGCGATGGGCCGCCGCACCGCCGTCTGGCTCCCCGGACGCGACAAGAGCACCCAGAGCGCCGACCGGACCTTCAGCTACTCCATCGACCCAGGCGCCACCGTCACCGTCGGCCCCAACGTGGCCACCACCGTCACCGGCGCACCGAGCTCCGTCACCACCCAGACCCTGCGCGAAGACGGCTCCTACGCACCGAGCGTCACCTTCTACGACGGCATGCTCCAAGAGCGGCAGACCCAGACCCTCACCGCAGACAACTCCGCCGGACGCCTGATCAGCGACACCTTCTACGACAGCCACGGCTGGGCGGAGCGCACCTACGGGACCTACTACGACGCCAACTCCCTGCCGACCGCCACCGTCGCGCAGGTGATGACCGAGAGCCAGATCCCCTCAGAGACCGTCACCACGTACGACGGCCACGGCCGCGCGCTGGCCAACACCCTCTACTCCATGGGCGCACCCCAGTGGAGCTCCAGCACCGCCTACCCGGGCGCCGACGAGATCGACAGCACCGCCCCCGCGGGTGGCCCCAGCACCAAGAAGATCATCAACGCGCTCGGCCAGACCACCAGCTCCACTGTTCTCAACACCAACCCCCAGGTCACCCTGAGCGCCGGCACCGTCATCCCCTCCGGGACCTCTCTGATGTCCGGCTCCGTCCGGCTGAGCATGCTTGCCAGCGGCGACCTCGCCCTGACCAGCCTGGCCAGCGGCAAGCAGCTGTGGCACACCAACACCACATCCGCCGGCGCGTACGCCGTCTTCGGCACCGACGGCAACCTCGCCGTCTTCAGCAGCAGCGGCACCCAGCTGTGGTCCACCGGCCTTACCACCACGACCGGCTCGGTCCTCAAGCTCCAGAACGACGCGAACCTGACCATCGCCACCGGCAGCGGCACCCAGCTGTGGCAATCCAGCACCACCGGACAGGCCAGCGAGGCCGACTCCACCACCACGTACACCTACACCCCCGCCGGACAGGTCTCCACCGTCACCGACACCGCCGGCAACCAGTGGACCTACCAGTACGACCTTCTCGGCCACCTCCAGAAGCAGACCGACCCGGACGCCGGCACCACCACCTTCGACAGTTACGACCTCGTCGGCAACCTGCTGCAGACCACCGACGCCCGCGGCCACAAGCTCGGCTACACCTACGACTGGGACAACCGCCGCACCGCCGAATACGACCTGACCCAGAGCTCCACCAAGTCCACCAGCAACCTCCTCGCCTCCTGGGCCTACGACCAAACCCCCAGCACCGCGGACTCCGCCAACCCGAACGCCAACACCCTTGGCTACCCCAGCTCGTCCACCCGCTACGTCCACAACGGCACCACCACCAGCAGCTACACCCAGCAGATCACCGCCTACAACACTGACTACCAGCCGATGGGGACCCGCACCACCATCCCCGCCACCGACGGCTTCCCCGCGCCCCCCGGCACCACCCCGGCCCCCGGCACCGTCACCTACGAAACCGACGCCAGCTACTACCCCAACACCGGCCTTCTCCTCGGCACCGACTACGGAGCCGACGGCGGCCTGCTCCCCGAGCAGATCGGCTACCAGTACGACCTCCAGGGCCTGCTCATGTCCTACGGCAGCACCCTGACGAACACCGACGGCAGCCAGATCAGCGGCGCCTACGACGACAACACCATCTACAGCGCATTCGGACAGGAAATGCGCAGCACCTACGGCGTCTACGGCCTGCAACTAGTCACCAGCAACGCCTACGACCCCGCCACCGGCCGCCTGACCAACACCCAAGACAACTGGCAAGCAAGCTCCACCAGCCAGCTCGACAACATCAACTACCGCTACAACCAGGCCGGCGAGATCACCGCCGTCTCCGACGCCCAGTCCTCCGGCGGAGCCATCACCGGCACCGACACCCAGTGCTACACCTACGACTCCCTCCAACGCCTCATCACCGCATGGAGCGACACCAAGGGCCTGAGCACCATCGGAGTCGGCGGCACCGGCACCTGCCTCAGCACCACCCCCACCGCCACCGCCACCGCCACCGCCCCCCGGACCAACACCGTCGGCGGCCCCGCCCCCTACTGGCAGGACTACACCTACAACCTCCTCGGCGACCGCACCACCGCCATCCAGCACGACCCCGCCGGCAACCCCGCCAACACCACCACCCAGACCATCACCTACCCGGGTACCGACGCCACCAAGGCCGCCACCCTGCCGAACCAGGCCACCACCGCCACCAGCAGCAACCCCAGCCAGGGCACCGCGACCGAGACATACGGCTACCTCGACAAGAGCGTCAACACCAGCGGCGTCAACGCCGGCAACACCACCAGCCGCGCCGCCACCACCACCGGCCCCATCACCTCCGGCGTCACCACCAGCACCGGTGGCAGCCTCTGCCTGGCCGACCCCAGCAACTCCACCACCGCAGGCACCCAGCTCATCCTGTGGAACTGCGGCGCCGGCGGCCAGAACTTCACCATCGGCACCGACGGCACCGTCCGCATCAACAACCTCTGCATGGACCTGAGCGGCACCAACGTCGTCATCAACACCTGCAGCGGAGCTACGAGCCAGGTATGGCGCACCGCCGCCAACCACACCCTCGTCAACACCAGCACCGGCAAATGCCTGGCCGACCCCTCAGCCAACAACGTCCCCGGCGCCGGCAAGCAGATCATCTGGACCTGCGGCGCCGGCGGCCAGACCTTCACCCCCACCGCCACCGGCAACGCGGTCCTGCCCGGCCAAACCCAGACCGTCACCTACGACGCCGAAGGCCGCACCGCCACCCTCACCACCCCCGACGGCACCACAACCCACACCAGCAGCTACCTCTACGACGCCGACGGCAACCTCCTCGAAGAAACCACCGGCGGAACCACCGTCCTCTACCTCTTCGGCGGCACCGAGCAACTCACCAAGATCGGCACCGGCGTCACCGGCCAACGCTTCTACACCGGTCCCGACGGCACCATCATCGCCCGCTCCTCCGGAGGGGCAACCCCCGGCGGCACCGTCGTCTACCAACTCCCCAACGCCCAGAACACCGCCGTCACCACGATCAGCTCCACCACCAGCACCCCCACCATCAACCGCCGCGCCTTCGACCCCTACGGCAACCCCCGCGGCAGCACCCCAACCACCTGGCCTGACAACCACGGCTTCCTCAACAAGCCCACCGACACCACCAGCGGCCTCAACCTTCTCGGAGCCCGCACCTACGACCCCAGCCTCGGCCGCTTCCTCACCCCCGACCCCCTCTTCGAAGCCGGCGACCCCAACCAAATGGGCGGCTACACCTACGCCGCCGACAACCCCAGTTCCGGCAGCGATCCAAATGGCCTCTGCTACGCCATGGATGACGGCTACTGCGCACCCCACCAAACCGGCGAAGCACAGGGCGAGCACACCACCGGTCCGGTGGCCCACAAGGACGACTCCAACAAGAAGGCACCGGGCTGCGACCCGCACATGTGTGCCATCGACCCCTCGTGTGACCTGACCTGCGGGCAGAACTTCACAGTATGGACTGTGGAGAACGAGTGCGACATGACTCCCTCCGCCTGCTATGCGCTGTACCAGTCATCCCAAATTCTCAACCCGTCAGCACACGAGAGAGAAGACTATCTGCGGGCAGTCACCGACGGCGCAACGCTCCTGGCAGGGCGACTGCAACAGGCAATGGATATATATTGTGCAATTCCATCCGGAATCGTTCAAGGGGCATGCCTCGTAGCCTCGATCGTTGAAAACCCGGAGCAAGGCGCAGAGTCGCTAGCCCTGAATGTCGCGGGATCCCTTGCCCTGGCGGGGGTCGGGAAACTCCTGAAAACCGGAGCGAAGCTTCTTTCCAAAACACCACTGGCACAAAAGGCGCTGGCCGCAGTTGGAAAACTGCTGAGCGGCGGACGGTGCAGCTTCTCACCTGACACGCCCGTGCTCATGGGCAACGGCACCACCAAAGCCATCGGAAAGATCCGCCCCGGAGACAAGGTCGAAGCTGCCGACCCAAACACCGGAAAGGTCAAAGGCAGCCGCACCGTCCAGCACGTATGGATCAATCACGACACTGACCTGCTGGACGTCACCATCTCCGATGGCAACGGCCACTCGTCGACCATCCATACAACCGCAAACCACCCCTTCTGGGACGACACGCTCCACGTCTGGCAGCGCGCAGACCACCTGAAGCCAGGCCATCACCTGGCGAGCACCAACCGACGACACCCAGCCGTCGTCAAGATCAAAGCAACGCCCGGCACGGCGGACCGATGGAACCTCACGGTCCAAGAGCTCCACACGTACTATGTTGTGGCGGGCGGCACGCCGATCTTGGTGCATAACACCGACGGCGAAAGTTGCAAGGTCGACCTCGGTAATGGCACGTTCCTTCACCCCGACGGGTCCATTCGCGATGCGAACGGCCATTATGCCGGTACAACTGGTGTCCAGCCCGGCGCCAATAATGAGGAGACCGTATGGGATCACCTTCAGACTGAAGGTGTCACGGTGGTGCGCCAGGAGACGAGTGTGCGGGTTCCTGGATTTAAGCTTCGGAAGTTTGATGGCCTGGCAAACATAGACGGCAATTGGTACGGAATCGAAACAAAGGGTGCGTCTGCTGGCCGCACTCCTGATCAGGAGCTCTTTGACGGCTGGCTCAATACGCCAGGCAATACCGCCGTTACTCTGAATGGCCAGTACGAACTTCATGGTGTCTTTGACGCCTGGGTGCCGCAGGACCGGCCCCCAGCTGGGTGACGGAGGGCGCGAGCAGGCCAGGCTGGAGGCCTGGCCTGCTCGTGCTCTATGCTGGCCTACCCTTGGGTGCTTGATGTTCGATGGGAGTTTTCTGGTGAGCTTTGATCTCGCGTTCTGGTATTCAGAGGATCCGGTCGACGGTTCCAGCGCCCTTGAAACGTACAGGGCAATTCTCAATCAGGAGCCGTCTGTCGCTAGCCCTAGTGTGGCCGTTTCCGAGTTCCTGGCAGATCTCGTCAAGGTATTCCCGGATCTCACTGAGGAGAATGCGGACAGTTCTCCCTGGATGAGCCCACTCTATTTCAGTGATGCTTTCGTGGTTGCGAGTATTTCGTGGTCCAGGCAGCAAGTGATGGCAACAGCTCTCGCTGCTCTGGCGCGCAAGCACGGCCTCGTTTGCTACGACCCCCAAGCAGAAGCCGTTATTCCCTGATCGGATAGATCTGGAATGGGCAGCGGCCCCGCCGGAATTCTTCCGGCGGGGCCGCTGTGGCGTGCTGAGCGAGTGCTTGACGGCAGTAGTTGACGGCAACGTCAGCGGACGGGTGTTGCACCAACCGATGGATCGTTGCCGTCGTCGGGCTCGGGAGAGGGCTGGCCGAGGTTGCCGAGAGCGTGGCCGAGGAGGTCGATGGCCTGGCGCTGGAGGCGGAGGCGGACGTGTGCGTACACCGTGGCGGTCACCCCGATGTGGACATGACCCAACAGCTCCTTGATGACGACGAGCTCGACGCCATGCTCCAGGAGGAGCGTCGCGGTTGAATGCCGAAGATCGTGGAATCGGATCGGCCGCAGCTGCGCGTCGCGCAGCAGGGCGTTGAAGTGGCGAGTGAGAGTGGCGGGCTCGATCGGGTGCCCGTCCGGGCGGGTGAAGACGTAGCCGCTGCGCTGCCACTCCGCGCCGGCCTGGTCCCGTTCCCCGGCTTGCCGCTCGTGGTGGGCGCGCAGCGAGGTGACGCGGGATGCCGGCAGGGCGATACGGCGCTCGGAGCTGATGGTCTTGGTCGGCAGACCGGCCAGGCCGCTGCTGCGGGTGCGCTGGAGGGTCCGGCGGATGCTTGCCGTGCCGCCGTCGAGGTCGAGGTCTTCCCAGCGCAGGCCGAGGAGTTCGCCCTTGCGCAGGCCGGTGCGCAGGGCGAGTTCGAACAGCGCGGCGAGCCGGTGACTCTGGGCGGCGGCGAGGAACTGCCGGGCCTCGTCTGCGGTGAGGGGGTTGAAGCGGCGGGGTCGGGGTGTGCCGGTGCGGACGTTGCGGGCGACGTTGCGTGGGATCTCTTCCTCGCGGACGGCGTGCTCCAAGGCGGACTTGAGCACGGAGTGGATGTACGCGAGCGTGGCAGCAGCGGCCGAGCGCGCAGCAGCGGGGGCGGCGGCTGGCCTGCGCCTTCGGATCGCGCCCGGCGTCAATGCCGCGTGCACAGCACTGGCAGACGGTCCGCAGGTCGTTGAGCCAGGTGCGGACGTCCTTGGCGGTGAGCTTGGCGAGCTTCTTCCGGCCCAGGCCCGGTATCAGGTACTGGTGCACGACGGCGGTGTAGCGGGTGTGGGTGATCTCGCGGAGCTGGTGGACGGCGACGTTCTCCAGCCAGTACGTCAGGAACGCGGCCAGACTGCCCTGCGCGGTGACGACGGGGACGCCGCGGTTGCTGGCGGCGATCTTCTCGGTCAGCTTGGCCAGCGCCTCCGCACGGGTGGTGCCGTAGACGCGGACGCGCTTGCGGGTGCCGCCGGGGGCCAGAACGTAGCCGGCGGCTTCCCAGCGGCCGTCCTTGCGTTGGTAGACGGTTCCGTCACCGTTGGCACGGACGCGACGCGAGGGGTTGGGCGTGGTCATCAGGCGGCTTCCTGTTCGAGTCGGGTGGTGATGAGGTCGGCGAGCGCGTGGGCGGGGATGCGGCGGGCGCGGCCGAGGGTGATGGAGGCGAGCTGCCGGGTGCGGATGAGGTCGTAGACGGCCGTGCGGCTGATCTTGAGCCGGGCCATGACCTCGGGCACGGTGAGGAGTTCGTCAGCCACGGGCTGCCCCCGCCCCTTCTTCGGCGGCGTCCGGTCGAGGGCCGGGCGGGTTGAGGGCGGCGGCGAGGCGGGCGAGTTCGGGGGTGAGGCCGATGCCGGAGAAGACCCAGTGCGCGAGCACGAGTGTCGAGGTGTCGGCGAGGCTGTTCGCCGGGGGAACGCTGCGGGCGCGTTGACAGTCGGCGCGGGCCTGGCGCAGTTCGGCGAGCGTGGTGGAGTAGCGGCGGGTCTTGGTGGAGAAGTGGCCCTTGAAGCCGAGCATGTGCGCCCAGGCGCGGAGCTTGAGGTCGGCGAGTTCCGGGCGGGCTCCGAGGGTCCAGCAGGTGCGGATCATGCGTTCGGCGTGAGGGGGTATGTCGAATGCCTGGAGTTCGCCGATCAGCCGGAGTCGCCGGTCGAGGGTGCCGGTGGCGCTCTCGGCTCCTTTGGTGGCGTACTTGGCGACGTAGCCGGCCACGGCCCGCTCGGTCACCGGACCTTCCCCGGTGAAGTCGCTGCTGCGGATCGGGCGCACGTCGGTCTGAGTGCCGAAGGCGAACTCGCCACGGTGGCTGTCGAGTTCGGGGCCGGTGACGCGGGCCTGCCGGTCGGCGGTGCGGATGGCGTCGGTGAGGACGTCGGTCGAAGCCCAGGCGGGCGGGGTGGTGGTGTGGCCGTCGGGGCCGTCGAGGCGGATGACGGCGTGGAAGTGGACCAGGCCGCGCCGCTGGTACTCGGCGACCTTGGCGTAGGACACCTTCACGGCGGTCGAAAGCGTCCGTTGGGGGAGTCCGGCGGCGCGGGCGACGGCACGTCGGAGGTGGAGCATGAAGCGTGCCCATAGGGCGGGGGCGTGGGCGTTCCACAGGACTGCACCCCGGTAGTCGTAGCGGGCGGGGTCCAGCGGGGAGCCGAGCAGCGGATCGTCCTCGGCGTGGGCGCGCCCGCAGCGGCACCGACCTCCGTCCTGTCCTCCGATGCCAGGGCGGTTGTGGACGGGGCCGAAGGAGGGCGCGGTGAGGGTTGCGAAGACGCGCGGGTGCGTGGCGACACTCTCGGCGACGGTCTTGCCGCCGCGCAGTCCAGCGGCGATGAGCTGGTAGGTGTCGTGCCGGTAGACCTCGGCGCAGGAGCGGCAGCGGGTGGCGCGGCGGTTGCCGCAGCGGACCAGCAGGGTGCCGGCGGGCATCTGCGCGGAGTCGAGGTGGCGCAGGATCAAGCCGGTGGCCTCATCGACCTCGGTGGACTGGCCGTCGAGGCGTACTGGGCGGGAGCAGCCGCCGAGCGTTGACAGCTGGCGGACCAGGCCGGGGAGCTGCCCGAGCGAAGCGACGGCTTCCAGATCGCCAGGGCGGAGCGGAGCGGCGAAGAGATCCGGAAGGGAGTTGGGCTGGTTCTGGGGTGTTGCGGGCATGCGGGCATGGCCTTTCGGCGGACGGCACACGAGGGGTGCCGTCGGCGGGGGAGGGTGGGGCCCGGCAGGGGCAGGACGAGCGGCGGCTGCCCCTGCCGGGGATGAGCTGCGTCGGGCGGGCGAGAGGCCCGGCGGGTCTTCTTCGCCGCGTCATCAGCGCGTGGGCGCGCATCAGGCGGCCTCGCCCAGGCCCGCGGGCAGCTCCCGCACCTGCTGACCGGCGCGGACGAGGGTTTCGCTGATGCGCCAGCAGGCTTCGGTGGGCAGATACAGGGACCGCATCCGGACCGGGGTGCGCATGGCGCCGATCGCGGTGACCGCGACACCGGCGGGGAGTTCCCGGTCGGCGGCGCTGACCTCCAGCTCCCGGCCGTCGGGGAACAGGTGCAGGAAGTCCTCGACGGTGTCCACGCGGTGGCAGATCCGGGCAGACAGGTTGGTGCGCATCGCGGTGGACAGCACCTCGGCCGACGGCTTCTGCGTGAGCAGCCACAGCCGGATGCCGAACTTCGCGCCCTGGCTGGCGATGGCCAGCAGCTCGGCCTCGAACCGCTCACGGGCCTTGCGGTCGGAGTGCCGGGTGTAATTGGCGACCTCGTCGATCACCACCAGCCACAGCGGCACGTCCTCGCTGAACGCGGTGATCCGGTCCGTGCGCGCCGACCAGAACAGGGCCTCCCGGCGGCGCATCTCCTCGCGCACCTCGGCCAGCACCTCCGACGCCTCGTCCGGATGCGTGGCCGAGCAGACGCGGTGGGCGGTGCGCCACCAGGGAGCGGCGGCGGCGAGGTTGGGGTCGATCACCACCAGGCGCACGTCCCGCATCAGCGACGCGGAGGCGAGCAGGGTTTTCACGGTGATCGACTTACCGGAGCGCGTGACCCGGCGATCAGCCCGTGCGCCCCGGCGGCGAGGTTGACGTGCACAGGAGCGCCGTCCTCGTCCCAGCCGATCAGCACGTCATCACGACAGGACAGTCCACCCGGCGAAACCGCCGGGCTGCCGCCCTCCCGCAGCAGCGGTGAGGGGAGCAGGGAGTCGAGGGGTTCGCGGCGGAACCCGCGAGCGGTGATCGTGCCGGGCTTGGGCTGAGTCACCTTGACCCGGAGCATGCCCCATCCGTTGCACAGGTCATCGCGCGCATCCTGCCACGCCTCCAAGCCCACGCGGGGCAGCGTATTCGCGGTGACAGTGACCCCGAACCGATCGGCGCGGGTGGTGATGCGCGGGATGCGGACCTTCGCCGGGACCGGTGTGCCGTCGGACCGCAACTGCTCCAGGGTCGTCGGGGTCGTGTCCTTGACCGCGAGGTCGGCCATCGGGGCGAGCCTGCGCCAGGTGCGGCGGATGCGGCGGGCCTGCCGCAGGCTGATCCGGGTCTCCGCGTCGGCCCGCAGCCAGCGCACCACCAGGAACAGCAGCCGCCCAACGAGCACGACCGCCAGGGGGATGAGCAGCCACCAGAGCGCGGCTGCCCCGGTCGGGAGGGAGTTGAGGCCGGTCATCAGGCGGCCTTCGCGGTCAGGGCGGCGGCGCGGAACGCGATGCCGTGCCGCTGCTGCCCGTTGAAGTTGTTCTCCCACGGGGAGGCGGTCAGCCCGGTGAAGGCTATGGCCGCGCCGGGCTTGATGCCCTTGGAGACGCCCGTCTCCGGGACGGTGACCTGCAGCATCTCGGCGCGGCCGTCCATGACGACCATGACGTCGGCGACGACCAGCGGGGTGCCGGTCTCCTTGTCGGTGGCGATCTCGCCGGTGGCGAAGTCCTTCACCTTCGGGCGCAGGGTGCCGAGCATCGCGTGCATGGCGGTGGTGTCGATCGGGAGGGAACGCATGACGACTCCAGATGAGAAAGAGGGGATGGAGGGTCCTGGCCGCCCCGTCGGGGTGATCAGGTTCCGGAACAGTAGCACACCCCATCCATCCGCATCCAACCTCATCCCTATCTCATCGGTTTCCACCCCATCCACGCCACCGATACCCTGACCGGAGCAGCCCCGGAGGACGGGGCGGGACAGCCCCAGAGAACGGAGGTGGAGCCGTGTCGCAGCCCGACGGCACCCTGCTCAACTACGAGCGCATCGCCGAAGACCTCAAGCAGCAGATCCGCGACAACGCGCTGCCGCCGGGAGCGGCCCTGCCCTCGCAGAGCCAGCTCATGAAGCAGTACGGGGCGTCCAGCCTGACCGTGCAGAAGGCCATGTCCCTGCTCCGCGATGGCGGCTGGGCCGTCTCCCGGCCCGGTAAGGGAGCGTTCGTCTCCCACGCCTCCCCGCAGCAGGCCGGCCAGAGCCAGGAGGATGTGGTCCGCCGCACGGTCGCGGACCTCAAGGAGCACATCCTCGTCGGCATCTACCCGCCCGGCAGCCAGCTCCCCTCCGGCGGCAACCTCGCCGCGCAGCTGAAGACCGGGGCTAGCCTCGTCTACACCGCGCTGCGGGAACTGGCCGCCGAGCACTGGGTCAGCGAGATCGGAGAGACCGCGGTCTACACCGTGACGAGCGCGGACGATCCTGAGATGGCCGCCCGCCTCGCCCAGCACGCCCGCATCCAGGCAGAGGCCGCCGAGCAGACCGACTACCCAGCCAGGGTCAACGCCCTGGAAGACGCACTCAACGGCGCGCTGGAGCAGATCGCCGAACTGCGCGAACGCGTCGAGCACCTGGAAGCCAGCGGCAGCACGCCGAAGACCAGCCGCCGCAAGACCAGCTGACGGCCCGTTCCCGGCGCAGCAGAGCCGCGCGCAGCCTGGGGCTGTATCCCGGCGCTGTGGGTGCGACCGGAGCGGTTCAAGATCTCGTCCGGCGGGGGTTGTGGTGGTGTGCGTCCAAACTTTCTCTACGAGATCAAGGCGACCCGCTGACGCGGGTCGCGCGCGGCCGGGCCGGACCCGGCCGCTACGCTGCCGCCCGCTAACCGACCCCGGCCCAGGCCGCGCAGAAAGCAGAAGCGAGAGACAGGCCCCGCGCCAACCCTGCTGACGCACCATCGGAGCACAGCCGACGAGCACAGCGGCGCCCCAGCGGGGCAGCCACGCCAGGACGCTGCCACGACGAAGCACAGTCCGACACCGCTGGAGACGCCCGCAGCAGCACCAAGGGCGGGGCGTCAGGGACGATGGCCGAGCGCCGTACGGCCGGGCTCCCCGCCGCCCGATGATCCGGGCCGGACGGAACCCTTCAAGCCCGCGCCTTACCGCTCCGCTCGCCGGTGCCGGACCGTTCGCGCGGGCTTGACCGAACCCGCCCGCCCCAGTTCTCGGCAGCTATCGGGGAGCCCGACCGGAATGGTCCCCCGAAGGTGGCGGCGCGCCGTCACGAGGCCAGGAGCTCGGCGACCTCGGGCACGTCCCGGAAGGCTTCCAGGCGGTGCAGGACGACGCGGGCGCGCTCGGAGGTCCGCTCGCTGCCGCCGTCGGCGAGTGTGAGCATCCGGGCCGTGGTCTGCGCGGCGGCCTCGGGCTCGTTCGCGTCCGCATAGGCCACGGCCAGCCACGACAGGTACAGCGCCAACTCGCGGGCATGGCTGGCGTCGTAGGGTGACAGCACGTCCGACAGCAGCGGGACCGCGCGTAGCGGCCGGCGCAGCTCGGTGTAGACGCGGGCCTCCATCACCTGCAACTCCCCGGCGTCCACCCAGTACAGGTACGTCGGAGACTCCGCGCCGGGGGAGTCCTGGGCCAGGGCTTCCCCGGCCTGACCGAGCGCCGTCATCGCCGTTCGGTCATTCCCAGCGCGAGTGTGCGCCCACGCGACGCGGTCCAGGTAGAGCGCACGCGCCTTCGCCGGAGCATCCGGTCCGGCATCCTCCAGCGCCGCCTGGGCCAGCTCCACCGCCTCGGCCGTATGGCCGGTGTTGCTCCACTGGTAGGCCAGCGAGCCCGCCACGTTCCCCGCCAGCACACCGTCCCCGGCCGCATGCGCCGCGCTCATCCCGAGCCGGTAGATCCGCTCCGCCTCCCCGTGCTGCCCGGCGTCCGAGGCGATCCACCCGCAGATCTGCGCCAACTCCCCGATCACCCGCAGCAGTTCCCGCCCCACGTCCTCGGTGTGAGTGCCCTCGCGGTAGAGCTTCACCGCTGCCCGCAGCTCCCGCAGGGCCGAGCCGATCAGATCCTTGCCGTAGACCACGTCATCGGCTAGCCGCAGCCCGTGCACCCGGTTGGCCAAGTCCACCACCTGCCCGGCCCCGATCTGGCGGCCGGCACGCGTCGCCAGCGGAGCGAGCGGATCGCTGTCCGGCAAGAAGTCGGCCACCGTGAGCACCCGCGGCTCCGGAGCCGGGAGCTGGACAGCCTTCGCAGCCTCCAGCAGCTCACGCGGCACCTCCAACACCTGCGCAAGATAGGGCAGCCACTCCCGAGGCGACCGCGTGCCGATCTCCCACCGCGACACGTCGTTCCGCGTCGGCGGCACCCGCCCAGGGGCAGCCACCGCCAGCAGGTCGGCCAGCCGCTGCTGACTCCAGCCACGCGCCAGCCGAAGCCGCCGCACCAACTCCCCGACCGTCTCCCGCACCCCGCCAGCTTGGCAGACACCCAGGCAGACACGCTGGCTACTCCGAAAGGTTCACGCCAACGCGACGCTTGATCAGCAGAGCTGGGCGAAGGAGGGAATGGGAGATGGACCAGGAACACGAACTATCGGACCTCTGGGAGCACCCCGCCCCGGCGTGCCAGGAGTGCAGCAGACTCCGTGAGCAAGCACGCGCCGCCCTGCTCAGCGGCGACATGTCCCGCCTCACCGACGTGCGCGTCATGCGCAACCGCCACCGCCAGGCCGAGCACGGACAGGCCGCGTGAGCCCCCGCCTGCGGATGCGCTTCCGCGAGTACCACGTCCGCACCGACACCACCGCCACGCCCGTCCAGGAAGCGGCCTGCGTCACCGACGAGGAAGCCTGCTGGTGGACCAGCGGTGAGCGCACCCGCGCCGACGATGTCACCGCGCTGATCGCCAAGCACGCCGCTGAGACCGGCCACCACTGCTACCGCCGAATCGTCACCGACTACGCTACGGCCGAGCCAGGACAGTTCCTCTGACGGGGCGAGGCTCGGCCAGTGGTCTATACCTCTGACGGCAGTGGTGACGGCAACACCCACGCACGCCAGCGCACCACCGCGCACTCCGACGGAACGTCAAACCGCCGCTGACCTGCGAAGCAGCAGGAAGAGAGGGGCCGCGTAGCACACGTACTATGTTGTGGCGGGCGGCGTCCCGATCTTGGTCCACAACACGAACGAGCGATGCCGCATTCCGGCAGGGCAGCCGGGAGCGGGACAATATGCACCAGATCCCAATCGCCTTCAGGCTGGGCAGTTGGATAGCGATGGAATGCTGCGCGGCACGAATGAGACCGGGCAGACTACAAGCCGCGGCGGCTTCCGTGTTGCCACGGAGGATAACGCCTGGGATAATGCAGAGGTTGGGCCCAATGGCGGACGCTTGTGCCCGACGCAGGGGCCAAACTGTGCAGGGGAGGTAATGGTTGCGCCACGAACGCCAGACGTAACGCGTGACTGGGATGTCAGCCATAACCCCTCATGGACCAATCGGCAGTTTGATCCCGGCGTCTCTCGCGCGGAAGTGCTCGACAATTATCAAGAGGGCACCGGCCTTGAGTGCATACCCTGCAATCGCGGGGGCGGTAACGACGATTCGAGATTTGGTTAGCACGTGAACCTCATTGAGCACATGGAGAGCCGACTCGGGCGACTGGTTGAGGGCTGGTCAGTCGACCCGGAGTCCAACCCCATGCCATTTCAGATCGGACGTTTCCAGGGCGGCGTACTTCCAGGCGTCGTGACCTATGCCACGATTGGGCTCAGTAAGCACGCCCTGGCATCCCGCACTTCGGGCCGCGGAATCCACCAGGAGTTGCTCCTGTCGGTCCGCTCTGAAAGTGCCTCCGGGGTTTTTCCTGCCCTCATTCACCAGCTCGCCATGGGCTTGCTTGAACGCAGTGAGGCCGTTCTGCGGGGAGATGTCATCGGTCCCCGGGGTGTGATAGTGCCCGGAAGTTCCCTTGAGGCATTTTATGCGGCCATCCCGGTCTATTACGATGATGCATTCGCGGCAGCTGATCTAGAGTCGGGAAACCGGGCTGTGATGGTCTGGATGGTTCCAATAGGAAAGTCTGAGGCTGCCTTTGTGGCAGAGTTCGGGTGGGCGGCTTTTGAGTCTAAGCTCGCCGAGCAGGATCCGGATTTGCTGGATCTGAAGCGGAACGAGATTCGCCTCGACGTGTAATTGAGCCACGAATGGACCGAGAGGCCCCGTCGGAATTGGATCCGATGGGGCCACTTGATCGTTTGACAGCTGTTGGTGACAGCAGTTTCAGGGGTTCATGATCCCATTTCCGGGTGGGTCTTCGCGTTCGTGCTGATTGGTCGCGGTCTCGGCCGTCGTGCCGGCGAGGGCGGTGCTGAGGCGGTTGATGGCGTCGCGTTGGATGCGGAGTCGGACGTGGGCGTAGACGGTGGCGGTGACGCCGATGTGGGCGTGGCCGAGGAGCTCCTTGATCACGACGAGTTCGACGCCCTGGTCGAGCAGCAGGGTCGCGGTCGAGTGCCTCAGGTCGTGAAAGCGGATGCGGCGCAGCCCGGCCTGGCGGAGGAGGGTGGCGAAGCGCCGGTTGAGGGTGCTGGGTTCGATCGGCAGCGTGCTGCCGGGGGCGGTGAACACGTAGCCCTCCGGCGCCCAGATCCGTCCGGCAGCCTGGAAGTCAGCCTCCTGCCTCTCCCGGTGCTCGCGCAGGACCTGGACCGTGGCAGCGGGCAGGGGGATGCGTCGGTCGGAGTGCTCGCTCTTCGTCGGGAGCAGCACCAGGCCGCTGCCGGTGGCGCGTTGCAGTGTGCGGCGGATGACGGCGGTTCCGGTGTCGAGGTTGATGTCGTTCCAGGTGAGGGCGAGGAGCTCGCCGCGTCGCAGGCCGGTGGTCAGGGCGGTGTGGATGACCGCGTGCAGGGGGTGTTCCCGGTAGCAGAACCTGGAGTCCTCGCCCGGGTCGGGGAGCGGGTAGGTGCGGGCCGCGAGTGCCCGATGCAGGGCCTGCGACGACTGTGGATCGACGCTGCCGAAAGCGGCGGAGGCACCGGCTTCGGTGCCGTCGTTGGGCGGGTTGTGCGGGCCCGTCACTTGAGGGCCTCCAGGGCGTCGGCGCGGTAGAGGACGCCCTCGGAGAGCTGGTCGGTGTTGAGAGGCGGGCCCACGGGGTGGCGGTCAGGTTGAGCGGGCGCACGGCCTGGCCGACCGTGAGGTTCTTCGGAAGGCCAGCTTCGGGGAGGGTGACCTTGAGGACCTGGGCGCGGCCGTCGACGGTCTCGACGACGGAGACGGTGAACAGGGTCTGGCCGGTCTCGCGGTGCTTGGCGATCTCGCCGGTCTCGGGGTTGCGCAGCTTCACCACGGGCGCGGTGACCATGAGGTAGGTCGCGACGCGGATGAACACGGACGCCATGACAGGACTCCTTCGCAAGGGAGTTGAGGGCACGGGGAGGCCGAGACAGACGAGGGAGCTCGGCCGGTGGTCGTCGAGGTTCGCTCTGCCTCCACATGGAAGGCAAGACGCTTCGGGAAAGTCGTACAAGCTCGTGGCCTGCGGCTTTGTCCACGCTGGTGGAGTCGCAGGCCGGTGGTGGGACGCGGTGGTCGGTACGCGCTACAGCGGGAGAGCAGGGGCGGGTAGGTGCGCTCGTGGGCAGGGCGGAAGCACGACAGGGCAGGGGAGGAGGGCGCGCACCTGAAGAAACGGGATCTTGGGGCGGATCCAAACGCGTGGACAGAAATTCGAATCCTTCGGCGGGCGGGTCGGCGGCATCGGGAGGCGGCGGAGAAGGGCCCTCACCTCCTAAAACGCGATCTCGCGGCCCGATTCCGACATGTCTCGGAGGCCGGTCACCCGAACGGCGGACACAGGGCGCGCGGCGACGCTCGAATCCGCCCTGAGGCAGCCAGGGTCCGCTTCCGGGGCGACGAGGTCCGCGGCCGAAACGGCTGTCCCACGGCACGCTCGGCTCCCGCACCCGTGCCGGTTCCGCAGCGATCATCCGGCTTCGTCCGCCCTGCTTCGGGCTCGGTGGTCGTGCTCAGAGTTTCTCTACTGTGGTCAAGAGCGGCCCGCGTGCGCGGGCCGCGCGCCGCCGCCCGCCNNNGTGTGCGCGTACGCCCGGCCTGCCGCCGCTAACAGTTGTTGGCCGCTGCGGCCAGCCGGGCCCCCGCGCACCGGGCGGCCTGGCGGCGCACGCCCACACCATCGCCAACCAGACCCCGGCCGAGAACCACCAGCCCATCCCCGGACTCGTGCCGGACTGACGAGGCAGGGCTCGCTGCGGAGCGGGCCGGGGGCGGGGGCCGAGGGCACCTTGAGCCACCCGCCCGGCGCGGGACCCGCGCCGGCCGCACCCCGGGGGCCACGGGGCAGAAAAGCGGGCAGGCCCAAGGACCTGCCCCGTTTCGCGGGCCAGCGTATGGCCCCCGGACCACGACCGGCCCCACACCGGACGGGTCCCCGGCCCAAGGTCCCCCCAACCCCCGCGGTGGGCATCTCGCGGCACCAGGGGGTGAACGAGCAGGAATACCGCAGACAGCACGAGGCCTCGCGTGCCAGACTAAGCAGCATGAGCGAGGCGTTCGACTACCAGGACATGCACCACCTGGTGGACCGGCTCACCCCGGCCCAGGTGCGGCGGCTTCGGCTGATCATCAGCCAGGACGAGGAACTCGCCCAGGTCGCCGAGGAAGTCCAGGATAGCGAGGAGGCGGAGGAAGGCGGACTGCCCGAGAGCTTCCTCGCCCTCATCGGCAGCGTCTCCTCCGGTCGCGGCGACATGGCCGAGAACCACGACGACTACATCCGCGAGCGTATGCGCCAGCGCCGCGAGCGCTGGGCATGATCACGACCGTCCTCGACACCGGCCCCCTGTTCGCAGCCCTGGACGAGGACGACCACCGGCATGCCGAGTGCGCCGCGTTCATGCACACGCTGAAGGGCCGGTGCCTGCTGCCCAGCCCCGTGGTCACCGAGGTGTGCTGGCTCCTGGAACGATGGCCCGAACGTGAGGCAGCCTTCCTCGACACCGTCGCCGCCGGGGCCTTCGAGCTGGTCCACCTCACCGCCGACGACATGACGCGGATGGCCGACCTCGTCCGAACATACGCGGACTTCCCGCTCGGCTCGGTGGATGCCTCCGTGATCGCGGTCGCTGAACGCTACGGCGTGGACCGCGTCGCCACCCTCGATCATCGCCACTTCCGTGCGATCCGCCCGAAGCACGTCGCGGCGCTGACTCTGCTGCCGTAGTGCGATCTCGCGCCTCGCGGAAGCCCGGGGACTGAATTCCCGAAATTCTGGTCTAGACCGATCGGTTTAGACCTCTGACAGCAGTTGTGACAGCAACGCCGGCGGACGTCAGCGGACAAGCATGGACGCTGAACCCCTGTCAAATCGAGCCCTGACCAGGGAAACCACAGGTCGGAAGGAGTCGCGCTTCACACGTACTATGTGATGGCCGGATCTGTGCCGATCTTGGTCCACAATACGAATTGTGTTCCGAACCATATTGCAAAGGTGACGGTTTACGATGCCAATGGAGTCGCTCGTGGAGCCGCTCCTGGAGAAGAGGGTCCGGCCACATATTGGGCAGGGGATAGGACGCCCGAAGAGGCAGCCCAGGGGAAGTGGAAGGGTGGCATGGCCACCCACACTGAGGCTCGTGCAACTCGCGCGGCGGGATCTCCCTGGCCTTACTGGGTGACGGGCGAACTGGGTTTATACCTGGGTGGACGAGAGTGGAGTCCGGCAGTTTTGGTGGCGAGGGCCGGGTAGTTAGGAGATTGTTGTGATCTCGTTTGTCGCCCAGGCGGCCGGTATTGAAGAGCATCCTCCCCTTCTCCTCGTGGGGTTCGCAGAGTCCGCCGATGGTGGCGGTCAAGCCTTCCACTTTCAGTGCGACCTTCGGAGGAACGAATTTGATGAAGGCAGCAACTGGCCGGAGGGCGAGAGCTACTGCGTGTCGAATGAGGGCGGCTTCACTCGGTTTGGCTGCGTGCGGGAAATTGAGGCTCATGGGAATGTGATCCGAGTTTCCTTCACCGAGGGGGCGGTTCGGGACCTTCGTTTGCGGGACTCTGAGTACGAGTTTCGTGTAACGGCAGAGGATGTCGATATGGCCGAGCTGCTTAATGAGCTTCGCCGGATTCTCACCTGCGGTCGGCCTGAGTATCATCCTCGGTTTATTGGGATGTAGCATCAAGTGCCTCTTTGGTGCAATTTCCCTGTCGTTAGCAATTGAAGTTTAGGCGGAGCATCCGGATCGCGCAGACACGTCGCTCTGCCTCATGCCAGTGGCCCCACCGGATTTTTTCCGGTGGGGCCACTGTGGTGCGTGGGGCGGTCTGGCGGCAACGCTGACGGCACCGTCAGCGGACGGTGATCCCACAAGTTGGGGGTTCGTCGTCTTCGGGGCCGTGGTCGGTGGGATCGGCGAGGGCGTTGCCGACGGATTCGATGGCGTCGTGTTGGAGGCGGAGGCGGACGTGTGTGTAGATCTCGGCGGTGATGGAGATGTGCGCGTGTCCGAGGAGGTCTTTGATCACGACGAGTTCGACGCCCTGTTCCAGGAGCAGGGTGGCGCAGGTGTGTCGGAGGTCGTGAAATCGGGTGCGGCGTACGCCCGCGTGGCCGAGCAGCACCCGGAAGTGTGCGGTGACCGAGGTTGGCAGCAAGAGACTGCCGTCGGGGGTGGTGAAGATCAGTCCTGAGTCGTGCCAGTCGTCCCCCGCAGCGCAGCGCGGCGCTCTGCCTGCTGGGCGCGGTGGTGCTGGGTCAGGGCGGTGATGCAGGCGTCGGGGAGGGCGATGCGTCGTTCGGAGGCGAGGGTCTTGGTGGGTAGAGGACGGTGCCGCCGCCGGCGGGCGTGTTGGAGGGTTCGGCGGATGTCGAATTTCGGCGCCGGCGTCGGGCCCCGTTGTGTCAGGAGAAGAAAGCGCCGCAACGCAGGGGTAGGTTTGCCATTCGTGCGGTGGGACAAGCCCGACGATGACCGGCGATCACGAGCCAGCTACGGGAATTGGGCCGGTCGAGATGCCACGCAACCTATACCCGCATTGCGAGAGCTGTAGTGGTTTGCAAGCTACTGGGATGCAGAAGGCGCAGCAACTGCTACGAGGTCACGGATATCACGACCCGACATTCCCCGGCATGCCAGGATACCAAGCGCCGTTGATATGTTGGCTGAACTCCTACCGGATCATATTGAGGGGTAGTTGATGAGGCCTGCCCGGCCCGCGTAGGATGCGGGCCGGGCAGGCTCTGTATAGCTGCAATCCAATGATTGGTTGAAAATGCTGATGGTAGCGCGACCACCTTCTTGAATCATCGCGTCATTCGAATCGGATCGACGCTGCCGCCGGATGAGGTGCTTGAGCTGCTGGGAACTCCAGTGGCAGCATCGGGAAGCCACGTGCAGATTGCGGCGCGTGCTCAGGTCGGCCCGGTCCGTGTCCGACTCTGGAGCAAGGTGGGTCCAGGTGAGGGGGCTACAGTTTTCGACGGTGTTCTATCCCTTGAAGATGGGGCCATTGGCGCAGGTGACATCCTCGGGACTGCTGCCTATGTTCAGCGAATTGGAACCCCTGGTCCCCATCGAGTGCTCATCTCCGTTGATGATCCCGGTAAAGCATCGCGTATTGATGTCATGCTCGATCTGGGAGAAGACGCTACGGACTTGACGGCTATCGAGGGCAATCCATTGCCGGGTGTTATTGGATCTTCTGGCTCAAGGCTCGGAAAGGCCGATGAGTTGGGGCTGATCTTGTCTGCTCATGATTTGCCGACTTCTCGCCTCGCTGCCGCGATCAAGGTAGTCTGGTCTGCTCCAGCAGAAGTGAAGCCGGATCGCACTGAGGCGATTATGGTATTCCGCATTAGCGTCATTGTCCAGTGGATGCGATGGCTTTCTCCAGGCCTCTCTATGGAGAGATGTGAGCAACTTGGTGAATTCATTGCAGAGAATTTGCGAGGTTCGATTCCGGCTAACTTGGACGCGCATTGTGTCGAGATTGCCAGTGAAGCGATTCGGCGTGCAGAGTCTCGATGAGTTCCTTCGTTATTCATTACATGGCTGGTATTGGAACGCTATACGGATGAATGGCGAGGCCCCACCGGAATGGATCACCGGTAGCCTTCGTGGTGTTTGACGGCAGTAGTTGACGGCAACGTCAGCGGACGGGTGCTGCACGAGGCGCCGGCTCATCGCCGTCATCGGGCTCGGGAAGTGGCTGGTCGAGGTTGCCGAGGGCGTGGCCGAGGAGGTCGATGGCCTGGCGCTGGAGGCGGAGTCGGACGTGCGCGTAGACCGTCGCGATCAAGCCGATGTGTGCATGGCCCAGGAGCTCCTTGATGGCGACGAGCTCGACGCCCTGCTCCAGGAGTAGCGTTGCGGTCGAGTGCCTCAGGTCGTGGAACCGGATCGGCCGCAGGTGAGTGTCGCGGAGTAGGGGGTTGAAGTGTCGGCTGAGGGTGGCGGGTTCGATCGGGTGCCCGTCTGGCCGGGCGAAGACGTACCCGCTGGCCTGCCAGTCCGAGCCGGCCCGGTCTCGCTCTCGACCTGCCGCTCGCGGTGAGCGCGAAGCGAGGCAACGCAGGAGGCCGGCAGGGCGATGCGCCTCTCGGAGCTGATGGTCTTGGTAGGCAGGCAGGCAAGCCCCTGGCTGGCGGTGCGCTGGAGAGTGCGGCGGATGCTGGCGGTGCCGCCGTCGACATCGAGGTCTTGCCGTGCAGACCGAGGAGTTCGCCCCTCCGCAGCCCGGTGCGCAGGGCGAGTTCGAACAGTGCGGCAAGCCGGTGGCCCTGGGCGGCGGCGAGGAACTGCCGGGCCTCTTCTGCGGTGAGGGGGTTGAAGCGGCGGGGGCGGGGCGTGCCGGTGCGGACGTTGCGCGCGACGTTGCGCGGGATCTCCTCCTCCCGGACGGCGTGCTCCAGGGCGGACTTGAGCACGGAGTGGATGTAGGCGAGCGTCAGCGGGGAGAGCCGCTTGCGGCAGCACCGGCCGAGCGCGCAGCAGGCGGCTGGCCGCGCGGAGCCGACCGCTTGAGCCACTGAAGTCGGCCGGGTGGACCGCGCCGTCCGGCGACCCGCTGTCCGCCGCTAGGCGTGCCCTGCCGTCTATGCGGCGGGAGTTGCGCCGGTCGGAAGCCGACTGGGCGGCGGTGGGCCGCCCGCAGGGCGGCCCACCAGCAGTTCAGTCGGTCTGTACGGTAGGGCCGTTGGCCTGGACGGCCTGGTAGCGGCGCGGGGCCGCGCAGGTCATTGCGGCGTCGCCGCGTCCGGCCATGGCAGCGAGGGCGTTGGCGATCGCGCCGGAAGACTTGCCGATCACCTTGGCGATCCCGGTGGCCGTGCACTCCTTGCCCGGGTTGTCGTGCAGGTGCTGCAGGACCAGGTCGTACAGCTGGCCTTGGCCAAGTCGCCCATTCACGCTGGTGTTTCGGGTGGAGGGGCGCCGTACGTGACCGCAGGTGGGGCAGGGGCCAGTGAAGGTGGCGGGCTTCGCAGGAGCGGTCGGACGGGACTGGTCGCCGGAGCCCTCCGGGCCGGAGATGGGTGCTTCGTTGCTTGAGGCCTCGGCGGGCAGGGCGGCCGACTCACTGGGGCCGGAGGGCTCGGGAGACGTGCGGGTCTCAACGGGGCCCTGCGGCACCTGGTCTGTCGTTGGGGCGGGATCGGTGGCGGCGGGATGCCAGTGGTCGGCCAGTCGGCGGGTTCCGTCGTGTCCGCCGGGGTCGCGTCGGGCGGCTCCGGCGCGTTCCATCTGGGCCAGGAGCTTGCCGGCCGTGGAGCGGCCGATTCCGGCGGCCAGGGCGAGGGCGGCGACGGTGGATCCGGGCTGGTCGGCCAGGGCGCGGGCGAGTGCCGCGATGGTGGGGCTGCCGGGTGCGGAGTGGTCGTCGGTGGACATGGGGCCTCCCGAGGGGTGTGGCGTGGTGGAAGGTCCCCGGCCGGGGAGCCCGGGCGGTGCGCACCGCCGGTTCGGGCCGCGTCCATTGCTCGCTCTGCCTGCCCGCTTCTGTCAAGTCGCCCGGGAGGGCCTGCGCGGGCAGGGCGTCGTGTCCGGCGGCGGACTTGGCCGTGGCCGCTTCACCGTGTCGGCGGCGGCTGAACCGTGACCCACTTTGAACCCGCCCGCCGTTCAGCGGTCAGTTTTCACCCGTCGCCGAGAGGGGCTTCCTCTCCGTGAACCTTCTTGAGGGCGAAGTCGTCCAGGACCAGTACGCGTGGTGCTGCGGCCGCCTGCCGTTCTGAGCCGGGTAGCGGCCTGAGGAGCGAGTTCGCGGGGACCGGCACCGAATCGCCAGGACGCGTGGCTCCCGCGAACGCGCTCGGGTTGATGCGTTCCTGGCGGATCACGGCTCCGGTATGGGGTGCGTCGATCATGTCGGTGGGGGAGACTGCGATGCCGACGTGGGTGATGTGCCTCGTGCTGGTTCCGAAGAAGACGAGGTCGCCGGGTTGGATCGGCCTTCCGGCTGGGAGGAGTGGTCCCCGATCGTACTGTTCCTGGGCGGTGCGGGGGAGGTGGATGCCGGCTGCGGCGTAGGCGGCTTGGGTGAGGCCGGAGCAGTCGAAGGCGCGGCCGGGGGATTCGGCTCCCCACTGGTAGGGGACGCCGAGCTGGGTGCGAGCGTAGGCGAGGGCGCGCTCGGCCGCTCCTGGCGGCGATTCCGCCTCGGATGCCGTGGTGGCGTACTGCCTTGCTTGGGTGAGGACTTGGCTGACGTAGGCGTGGTCGTGGTTGTACGAATAGACGGCGCCGGGGATGTTCCTGCCGTTGCGGGCTCCGTTGGCGCACAACAGCCGTGCAGCGGCGTGGACGGCGTCGACCAGGTCCCAGGGTGTGGGCGGGTTCGCGCCGCCGGGCGGGATGGGGTGGTCGTAGGCGGCGAAGGTGGCGGGGAGGAACTGCATAGGGCCTACGGCGCCCGCGCTGGAGGTCTGGTTGGGGGCGCGGCCGTGGTCGGACTCGATCTTGCCGATGGCGGCGAGGACGGTCCAGGGCAGTCCTGGGCAGGTGGCGGCGGCCTGCTGATACAGCGTGAGCATGCGCGGTGGGATGCCCGCGAGGGTACTGCCGCTGGGCCCGGGGCCACCCATGAAGAGCATGCCGATGCCGCCGGTGGCCAGGGTGACGGCGGCGCTGATCGCGGCCACCAGGGCGGCGGTGACCAGGAGCAGGGCGGCGCCGCAGCCCGCGGCAGCGGTGGTGGTGGCGCGGACCGGGGCGGAGGACGTGGTCATGCGAGCCCCGGGTGGTCAGGTGTTGCGCAGGAGCGGCTGGGCGTCAACGTCCTTCGGGGGCAGAGGTGTTGGCGCGGGCAGGAGGTGGGTGTCGGACACCGCCTGCCCGGGGTCGGTGACGGGGCTGTCGGGCCATAGCCTGGCCAGTTCAGTAAGCGGGGCGCGGTGGGAGGGGAGGGCGACGGGGAGCCAGGCGGCGTCCGGGGCCGAGTCGTGGGTGTCGCGGCTGCTGGTGGCGACCGTGATATCGGTGAGGGCGGGGTGGCCGGCCAGGCGTTGGTGGAGGTGGGCTTCGCGGCGGTGGCTGTGGAGGGTGAACAGGACCAGGGGGCGGGTGGCGGTGGCGCGTGCGAGTTCGGCGTAGTCGTCGAGCTTGGCGGCGAGCCGGGTGAGCGGTTCGGTGCCGGTGTCGTACTCGAGGAAGAACCCCACCGCCTCACCCTTGTCGCTGGTCGGGACGTGGCGGGCGTAGGCGTCGGGGCGGGCGAGGTCGCCCCAGGCGCGGGCACAGCGGGCAGGGCCCCACCAGGCGTCCAGCTGTCCGTCGGCGGCGTAGTCGGCGAGGAAGCCGGTGGCGCCGGTGTCGTGGGCGAGTTCGGGGTGGTAGGCGACGCGTCCGGCCTGGTCGGTGTGCCAGCCGAGGGCCTGTGGGGTGGTGGCGTGGCGGGCGGCGAGGACCTGGGCGCCGAGGTGGCCCAGGACGTAGTGCTCGGGGCCGGAGCCGATGGGCTGGCGGATCCGGAAGGAGTCGAGGAGTCCGAGCTGGTGGAGGGCGTGTAGGCGGCGGTTGGCGGAGCGGCGGCCGGTGAACGCGAGGGCGGTGATGTGGTGGGTGGTCAGGACGGTGTGCTCGGCGAGCATGTCGAGCAGCCACAGGTCGCGCGGGGTGAGCCGGGCGGCGAGGGCGGTGAGCGGGGTGCGCCGGCGCCTCCCGGTTGTGGCAGCAGGTTGGGGTGCGTGGCGGATGGTGACAGCTGGCACTGCACGGTAGCGGTGGGCCATACGGGGTCTCTCCGATCTCAACTGTGCTTCTGGCGACGGTTGGTGGGGCCGTAGACGTCGCGGGAGGCGGTGCGGACGGCGGTAGCGCGGCCGGGGATGCGGGGCGGCAGCGGGGTGGTGGCGAGGGTGAACGCGGGGGTGTCGGCGGAGCGGACGACGAGGCGGGCGGCGGCTTGGTAGGCGCCGAGGTGGGAGAGGTCGTGCGCGCCGAGCTTGGGCTGGGTGTGGCGTTCGAGTTGGCGGGCGTCTTCGGGTGAGGCGTTGAAGTAGATCTTGTTGCGGGCGTTGGCGGAGATGCCCTCGCGCAGGTCGCCTGGGAGTTGGGCGAGGTTCTGGTGGGCCAGGACCAGGGAGAGGCGGTAGCCGCGGGCCTCGGCGAGCATGTCCTCCAGCGGGTAGGGGAGGGTCAGGTAGTTGTGGGCCTCGTCGAGGTAGAGGGCGGCATCCTTGCGGGCGTGCTCGCCAGCGGCGGCGCGGGCGGCGGCGGCCTGCCAGGTCTTCGCGACGACGAACGAGCCCAGGAGGCGGGAGGTTTCCTCGCCGAGCACGCCCTTGGGGAGGCGGACCAGGGCGATGCCGCCGTCGAGCACCGAGGCGAGGTCGAAGGTGGAGGGGCCGGAGGCGATGGCGTCGGTGACGAAGGTGCGCAGCAGGAACGCGCGGAGCTTGTTCATCAGCGGGCCTGTGGCGGCGGCCCGGGAGGGCTCGGAGAGCTGCTCGTACCAGTTCCAAAAGCCCCGTAGGGTGCGGTCGGTGCCGGCGAGGCCGTTGACGGTGCGGGCGCGGTAGGCGGGTTCGGTGAGCAAGCGGGGGATGTCGGCGAGGGTGACCTGTCCGGCGGTGGAGCGGCTGGTCATCAGGGTCAGGCAGGCGGCGCGCATGACGTCGTCGGTGCGCGGTCCCCAGAAGGCGGAAAAGATGCGGCGGAAGATGCCGACGAGGTTGTCCACGACGACGTCGGCCTGGGCGCGGTCGCCTTCCAGGACGTTCAGGCGCGGCGGCGGGGCGTGGTCGCCGGGGTCGAGGACGACGGTGCGGCCGATCGCCGTCTCGGGGAGCCGGGAGAGGATGTCGAGAACGAGGTCACCCTTGGGGTCCAAGACGAGGGCACCGCGACCGGCAGCGGCGTCAGCCAGGACCATCTGCGCCAGCAGGGTGGACTTCCCGGAGCCGGTCGCGCCCATGACGTGCAGGTGATGGCGTCCGTCCGGGACGGCGAGGGCGACCGGGCGGTTGAGGCCGGCGTCGGCGCGCCCGAGCGGTCTGGTCCACGGCCCGGGGAGGGGAATGGTGTTCGGGGGCGCAACGGAGCGGGCACCTGCGCGTTGGACGCCGGGGGCGTGCTCGTCGAGTGGCAGATGCGCCAGGGCGGCCAGTTCGGGGATCGAAAGCAGGTCCCCGCGCAGCGGGAAGTGACGCTCGGTCAGAGCTCGGTCGGGTCGTCGGAGGCGGTGGCGGCCGTACCAGTTGCGGCCGGAGTGGACGGCGAACGCGGAGGAGACGGCGTGCGCGCGCCCGTGCAGCCGCTCGGCAGCGTGGGGGTCGGGGCTGGTGACGAGGTAGCGGATCCGGGTCTCGAACTGGGGGCCAGAGGCCTTGGTGAGGGCGGCGCGCAGCTGGTCGCCGCGTTCGGGATCCCTGGTACCTGGGGTGCTGCGCAGGGGCTGATGGGTGAACAGGTCCAGCAACGCCGAGAGCCGGCGCGAGCTGCCTCCACTGCCGATGCGCAGGGCCTGGAGTTGTCGGCGGGCCCGTTGGATGCGGCGGCCGGTGGCCGGGCGGGCCAGGACCTGCACGAGGATATTCTCACCGGGGCCGAGTGCGAGGCCGGCGGCGAGAAGCGGCCGTAGCGGGTCGGTCTCGTGCGCGGTGCGTAGCGGAAGGATCTCCGGGCGGGCCAGGCGCAGTTCACCGCCCGTCGCCGTGCCCGGCCGCTTGCCCAAGTCCACGCGGGTTGCGGGGGCGGGGGTGGTATGGGCGCCGGGCCAGGCGGCTTCGACGGCCCGGCGCAGCACCGCGGCCGGAATCGACGCCGGTGCCCACATCCGCACCTGGAGTCCAGCAGTGGTGAAGGCGTACTCGAAGGCGAGGTGCGGCTGCTTGCAGAGGCCCCACCGCCACCGTGGGCGCAAAAGGCCGACCAGATGAGCCCACAGCGCGGCGGCCGAGGCAGCGTCGACGGTGGGCGGGGACCACACGACGAGGGTGTGGCCGCCGGCGGTCAGCTTCGCCTGGGCCCGCCGGTGGAAGGCCTGGCGTGCGAGGACCGTCGCGGTCGCCAGGGCGACGGCGATGGCCGCTGCCCACCATCCGCCACCGCCCATCAATCCGTGAAGAAGGCCGGCGAGTTGGGTGAGGGGGTTACCGGGCCGGGTGAGGTAGCGGCCGAGGAGGCCGCCAGTGCCGGTGTTGCTGCCCGTGCCGGTCGCGATGCTGTTCAACTGGTCTCCGGGGCTCGCTGGTTGATGCCGGTGCGGCACAGCTGGTCCTCTTCCGGGCTGGCCGTGGTGGTGAAGGCTGCGCGGCGGCCGGGGCCGGCGCAGAGCAGGGCCTGTCCGGGCTGGGCGGCGAGGAGGTAGGCGGCCTCGCCGGCGGAGAGGTGGAAGGTGTCGGTGACGGTGTCGATGGCCTGGGGGGACTGGCGCAGGAGGAGGTGGGTGGCGGCGTTGGCGACGACGGCTTTCCCGAGGTCGGTGGCGAGGAGGTCGGCGGTGTCCTGGGTGATGACGGCAAGTCCGGCGTGGTGCTTGCGGGCGGCCTTGGCCATGCGGTGCAGGAAGCGGGCGCCGGCGTCCTGCCGCATCAGCAGCCACGCCTCGTCGACGACCACGAGTCGGCGTCGCCGGTTGCCTGGGTTGCTGATGGTACGCCAGACCCGGTCCAGGGCCAGGAGCATGGCGGCTGGGGCGAGTTCGTCGGGGAGGTCTCGCAGGGCGTAGACGGTCAGGTGGCTGCCGGTGGGGGCGGTGGTGGGGCCGTCGAACAGCTGGCGGTGGCTGCCGGTGGTGTAGGGGGCGAGGCGTTCGGCCATCTGCTGCCCGGTGCCGCCTTGCGTGGCCAGGGCGTCGCACAGGTCCCCCAGCAGCGGTGCCGCCCCCGCCCGCGGCTGCAGGAGGGTGGTGAGGGCGCGGTCGGCGGTGGCGGTCTCGTCCGCGGTGAGGGGTCCGCCGAGGAGGACGGCGAGGAAGGTGTGGGCGAACAGGGCGGTGGCGGTGGCGGGGTCGGGGCTGTCGTCCCGGTGGTCGAGGGGGTTGAGGCGCACGCCGGGTTGGCCGAGGGGGATGACGGTGCCTCCGACGGCTTCGGCGAGCGCGGTGTACTCGTTCTCCGGATCCAGGACGTGGACCTCGACTCCGGTGAACAGGGAGCGCAGGACGTCGAGTTTGGTCAGGTAGGACTTGCCCGCACCGGAGCGGGCGAGGGTGACTGAGTTGTGGTTGTCCAGGGCCCAGCGGTCCCAGAACAGCAGCCCGGAACCGCCCGGCGTATGCCCGTAGAGAACTCCGCCCGGTTCGGCCGGTCGGCCGGGCGGGATCGGGAGGTCGGGGGAGGAGAAGGGGAACGCGGCGGCAAGGGCGCTGGTGTCGAAGGTGCGGCGGTGCGCCAGCTGGTCGACGCCGAGCGGCAGGCAGCTGGTCCATCCGGCCAGGGCCCGCCAGGTCGCGGGCTGGACGCGCAGCAGTAGCGACTCGGCCACGGCCCGCACCGAGGAGACCTCGTCGGCCAGTTCCTCGCGCGAGTGGGCGTAGACGGTGAGGTAGAGGCCGACGCGGAACAGCTTTCCCTCGCCGCGGGCGACTCGCCAGGCCAGTTCCGCGGCGTCGAGGGCGGCGGCTTCGGTCTCGGGGTCGTCCAGTTTCCCGTGCTGGAACGCGGTGCGGCGGGCGGACTCGAGGCGGGCCCGCTGCTTGCGCAGTCTGTCCGCTGCGACCGCGGGCGGTACCGGCTCCACGTGGATCGAGACGTCGAGGCGGCCGGGGTAGGTCAGCAGCGGGTCGAGCCACCCGGGGCCGACCTCGGCCGGATACCCGGTCACGAGGAGGGTGGCGGCGACCAGGTCGCCCACGGCCAGGCAGCGCGGTTCGATCTGCACGCTGTCCGGCCCCAACCCCAATCCGCCAGCGCGGTGTTGCATCGACGGACGGACGAGAACGTCGCGGAGGTCGCGGATCATCGGGGCTCACCCGCAGCCTGGAGCGCGGTGACCGGCTGACCGGGGACGGCCAGGCTGGCTGAGGGGGGCTGGTTCGGGTCGCAGGCCTGGGCGAGGACCCGCCACAGCCCGGGCCGGTCCAGGAGGCGCGTGCGGACGTCCGCCGCCGCGAGCAGCCTCGTGCTCTCCTGGGCACGTCGCTGCACCCGCAGCACGTCGGCTTGGTCGCTGGCGGGTTCGCGGTGGATCACCAGGATCTGGCGTGAGCGCAGCTCCCACTGCCCGGCGAGCCGGGCCAGGTACTCGGCGTGCGCCCAGGCCGCGTCCTCCAGCAGCGGATGAGGCAGCTCTGCCGCCTGCTGTTCCAACTGGCCGATCAGCGGAGTCAGGTCGAGTCGGTGGCTGCGCACCAGGATCTGCACCGGGCCGGTCAGGGCGTTGAGCCAACTGCCGAACCCGGCCACCAGCGCCTGCTGCTCGACCGGGGTGCGCAAGGAGAGGTTGACCGTGGTCGCCTCGCACACCGCCGCGCAGCCGCCGTCGTCCAGCAGTAGCGTCCCGTCCTCTGCGATGCCGTCGGCTGGCAGTTCCAGCCCGCCTACCCCCGAAGGCAGAACGGCAGGGCGCCCGCCGGGCGGGGTGGCCAGGAGCCGTTTCGGCGCGTGGCGGTGCCGGACGGCGTCGGCCAGCCACCGTTCCAGCGGGACGCCGTCGCGGCGCGTGAGCACGACCGCCGCCACCACGGCCAGCACCAGCGCCGAACCGACCAGGTAGACCAACGCCGGCACCAGGGATCGCAAGGCATGCCAGCCCAGCCAGAGCACACCCACCGTCCCGGCCAACCAGGCAGTCTGACGGGCGGTCAGCTGCCCGAGCAGGGTGTCAGGCTTCTCCACGTCGGCGGGGATCTTCACCAACGCATCCCATGAAGCGTGCTCCCGTTCCGTGCTGCTCATGGCGTATCTCCTCGGCGCTTGCGAGATGAGGACTTGGGCGGGGGTGCAGGTGGGTCGAGGGGTGGCCGCAGCAGGGCCGGGCGGCGCGGCGCCGGCGGCAGCGCGGGGCGCGCCGGGCGCCCCGGTGGGGTGCCGGGCTGGGGCGGAGCCGGCGGGCGTACTGGCTCGGTGCCGGGTGGGGTGGGCGGCAGTGCGCCCGGGGTCGGTCCCGGGCGGCCCGAGGGCGGTGCGGGCGGCGTGCCGTGAAGTGCCATGGCCCGCTGGGGCGGTGCCCCGGCCGGCGCGGGAGCCCCCGGTGCCGCTGGGGGGAGGTGGGCGGCCGACCCGCGGACCCGGGGCCGGCCCCACTCGTATCGGGGAACTCCCGGGCCGGGCCCGTGGCCCGGCCCGGGGCGAGGCTGCGGTCCAGGGGCGCCCGGAGGTGCTCCTGGTGCCGACGGTGGAGTTTGGGCGGCCGCCGGGCCTCCGGCTTTGCCGGCCGCCTGCGCCGGGGCCAGTTGCGGTCGGCCGCCGCCGGGCCGGTTCGGCGCCGGGCCGCCCGGAGGGGGCGCGGGTGCCGGAGCGGGCGGGGGCGCACCGCCCGGACCCCGGTTTCCGACAGGGGCCATCAGGTGGGCGGCGGCGGGGCGGAGGCGGCGCAGCCGCCGGGCCAGGTGCGCGCCGGCCGCGTAGGGGCCAAGTCGCAGGCCGAATGCGCCGAGCAACATCGTCTGGGCGAGCCGGCGGCTGCCGCCGGTGGCCCGTTGCACGGGGTTGGTGACCAGGTGCCGGATCCAGCCCGGGAGGCGGATCAGCAGGAACAGGCAGCCCCCGAGGACGATCAGGTTGACCAGCGCGGTGCTGGACGGCAGGCCGAGGAAGCCGTAGTTGCCCGCGTCCAGCAGCACTTTCACGCAGGTGAGGAACACCACCGACTGCAGGACCTGAAGGGCCATCACGCCGGTAAAGGCCCGCCACCACAGCCTTGCCGGGTTCTCCGTTGCCGGGTGCCCGTGGCAGGCCAGCAGCAGCGGCGCGCAGACCACCAAGACCATCACCGCCGCGATCCGCACCATCAGCGTCGCCAGCAGCGCGATGCCCATGACCACCAGGGCGAGAGCGAACACAGTCGCGTACAGCGGGGCGGTGTCGGGGTTGCCCGAGAGCACGATGCCGACCAGCGTGGCCGCCATGTCGTCCGCGCTGACGCCGTCGCCGAACACCGCCCGGCTGACCGCGTTGGCCAGCACCAGCGTCTGATGGCACACCATCAGCGACAGGTTCGATGCGAGGAAACCGAGCGCGAGCCGGGGGATCAACTCCCGGGCCGGCCAACGCTGCTGGACGGTGCCGTGGCCCATCGCCAGGATCCCGGCGGCCAGCACGAACAGCGTGTACAGCGAGCAGGCCAGGATCCGAAGCCCGTCCCACAACTGGACGATCCTCGGCAGCCGGGTGACGTCCGGGGTGGACAGCAGCAGCCGGACCAGGCCGTTGATGACCGGCGTCACCAGGGGGCGGATCAGGTCGGCGAGGAAGCCCGCGATGGCCGCGCGGACCTGGCCGGGGATGTCGAAGATGCTCGGCCCGCCGGTCGGGGACGGGTCCGCCGGAGGCACCAGCCCGCCGTTCGGCGGCGGAGCCGGCTTCGGCTTCGGCACGGGGACCGGCGCCGGGTGCACGGGGGGCGGGGTGGGCGCGGGCCCGGGGGAGGGCTGCGGCCGGACCGCGCCGCCCACCGGAGACGGGCCTGGGGAGGGATGCGGCACCGGAGCCGCCGCAGCCGCGTGCACGGCACCCAACAGCACCGTGAGCAACCCGGCCGCCACCAGGCAGAGCCGGACCAGCGGGCGTTGACGGTGTGTCACGCGCCGACCAGTCCCTTGAGGACACCGACGATGATCGGCGCGAGCACGGCGAGCATGTAGCCGATCGCGGCGCTGCGCAGCGCGCCCTTGGCTTTCTCCACCTCGCCCGGTTCCCCGCCGGCCATCAGGTACCGCAAACCGCCGAGCGTCAGGAACAGGGTGGCCAGCCCGGCCAGCATGCCGACCACCCAGTGGGTGATGTTCGCGATCGTCTGGTCGACACTGTTGACCGCCAGCACCACCGGAGCTCCCCACGCCGTGGCGCAGGACCCCCACCAGCACACAGCGGCGCCGGCGCCGGCCCGCACGGCGGCTCGCGGGGGCCGGCGTGACCGGCCCTGCCCAGCAGGCTTCATGACGTACTCCCAGGTGACGAGGCATCGGATGCAGTGCGGCAGGAGACTCCGGGAAACCCTGCCCAGGGCCGGTGAGGGAACCGGGGATCGGGACCGTGGGCCCGCACCTCCCTTCGAAGGAGCGGACGGTCCTGCCGGATCAAAGGAGTTGTCAGCGCCTCCCGGCGGACCCCGAACCCGGCCCTCACCAGCCCCGGGGGGATGTCCCCGGGGCCTCCTGCACGCTGCCTAAAGCGCCGTCAGCCCCCTCGCGCTCAACGCTCGATCAGATGCTCGACCTCGGTGAAGACCAGCTCACCGGAGGCGATCGCCCTGGTCAGACGCCGCTCCGCACGCTTACGGCGCTGGTCCACCGCCTGCTGCGACACCCCCCACTGTTCGGCCACCGTTCGAGTCGGCACCCCCTCCAGCCGGGTCCGCCCGATCAGCTCCGCCTGCGCCGCATCCAGCACGCCGCGGCGCACCGCCAGCGCCAGCAGCGCATCCGGGTGGATCGGCTGCCGCACCGACGCCGCCCGCTCCAGCGCAGCGCCGCGCCGAGCCTCGTGCGCCAGGACCTCATCGCGGTACGCGCGGGCAGCTCGGTCCGCCGCCCACACCAGCCGGGACGGGATCGCCACCGGCCGAGCAACCGGCTTGTGCCGCAGCCCGGTCAAGGCCTCCCACAGGCCGGTGAGCATCGCCTGCTGCAGGTCCAGGTTGTGCTCCCGCAGTAGCGGGCACAGCCGCCCGGCAGCCCGCCGCAGCCCCGGCATCACCATCCCGCACACCACCAGCCGCCACGTCTCCGCAACCGCGCCGTCCTCGAGCGCCAGCCCGGTCAGCCGCTCCCAGATCAGGCCGCGGTCCCGCGGGCTGGTCGACGGGTGCAGCACCAGGGCCCGCAGCTCGATCACGTCCAGCAGGTGCTGCGGCAGGTGCCGGCCCAGGTCACCGACCTCCACCTCCACGACCCGCTCGCGCCCGATCCGGCGGAACTCCCGCTCCACCGTCTCCAACGGCTCCGACCCCAACCCGCGGCCCGCAGCCGGCGCGACGTATTCCCACCTGTGCACAGACATGGCTGTCTCCCTGCGATCGACGGACGGTGGAGATCACCGCCCGCCGCCATCGCCTCAAGGCCCGTGGGGAAGCCCTGGGGGGCTGCCGGGGAAGCCGTGGGGACGGGCACGGGAAGACGTGGGGAAGCCATGGGGAAACCGGCGCCCCGGCACCGGTCGCCGCTTCCCCAATAGCAAGCTGACCTGCGCTTTCCTGCGTTACGACGGCGCAGGGGACAGCCGAGGAAGAAGCCTCAAAAGATCTTGAAAAAGTTTCTTGCGTGGCTGGGAGTCGGCTCCGCGGCGGTGGGCCAAGGTGGCGACCGTAGCGCCCGTGCGGAAGCGGGCCGACTATGGGGAAGCCACAGGCGCGGTCCACCGAACCCCGGCCAGGGCATCCTCCACGAGCCGAAGCTCGCCCACGAGCTGCCGCACGCGCGCGGCGTCGAGCGCCGCACCCAGCCCGTCTCGAGCTTCGCCGGTCCTGGAGGAGAAGAGGTAGCGGGCCGTGCGGGCGAGCAGAACCGGGTGCCGCTGGAACAGCTGGTACGCGCGCCAGCTCAGGGGCACCTGCTCGTAGATCCACTTCGCTTCCCTGATGATTGGGCGTGTTCAAGGGGCCGAAGGGGACTGCTGTGGGCGGCTGGCGGGTGGAGTGGGTTCCGGATCCGTGGGGCTGGCGCGAGCTGCCGGAGGACGGGGAGCCGGACGTGCAGGACCTGCCGAGCCGGGTGGCGCAGATGGGCTTGCTGCCGGGAGACCCGGTGTTCCTGTCGCCCGACTTTCGGGTGGATGAGGATCTGCTGGACTTCGTGCGCTCGCCGGAGTTTTCCGGCTTGGAGCGGGAGACGAAGCGGAACTACGCGACCGACATCCGCCTGCTGCTCGACTTCCTGTGGTCGCGGGGCGTCCGGTGGCGCGAGGCGAGCCGCCGGGATCTGCGAGACTACCGGGTCTGGCGCTGTCTCGCGCCGCAGAATCCGGGCCGGGTCGGCGGGTCGAAGTGGAATCGAGAAGCGGCAGCGTTCACGCGACTGTACCGATGGGCGAAGGTCAGCCCCCTGCCAGTCGACGTGGGGCGGGCCGGCGACCGGGCACCGGACGGGGGAAGGGACCGGGTCTGCTGGCTGACGCCTCGGACCTGGCGGTTGTGGATGGACATCGGTCTGCGCGGCCAGACTCGCTCGCGGGTTGCCGCGGCGGAGTGGTCGGCCCGGACGGAGACACGCAACACCGCGTTCGTGGGGCTGCTGTTGAGCTCCGGGCTGCGCCGGCAGGAGGCTGGCTCCTTGTTGACGTTCGAGGTGCCGCAGCAGCGGTTGCGGCAAGGGATGTACTGCCATGGGCAGGTACCGGGTGCGCTGACCAGGGCGAAAAGGGACCGCACCTTCTATGCCTCGGTCGCGGCGCTGGGGGACGTGGAGACCTACGTGCAGTCGGAGCGTGCCTGGGCGGTACGGCGCGCGCAGCAGGCCGGTCGGTACGACGCACTGCCACAGATGCGTGTGATCACGCAGGTGACGGGCGGTCTGCGGTCGAGGGTGCGGTGGGTGGACCGCAATGGCGTGGAGGGCGGCCAGGCTCTCTCGGCCCTCACCTGGCAGGAGCGTCAGTGGTTGTTCACCGAGGGCCCGGAGGGACCGGAGCCGGCGTGGCTGTGGTTGAGCGAGCGAGGGCTGCCGCTGGCCCCGCATTCCTGGGAGGGTGTGTTCCGGGGCGCCAACGTGCGATGCGAGCGGCTGCTGCGGCCGCGCGAGGCCGACAGGCAGGAGCCGGCACTGGCCTACGCGCCGTATGCGACGCCGCATGCCGCGCGGCACTCGTTCGCGCTCTACATGCTGGTCGTGCTGAACGAGTTGATGGAGAAGCGGTACGGACTGACGCCGCGGGAGCGCCGGGACTTCGCGCTGTTGTTCGGGGATCCGTGGTTCTTGGTGCAGACTCTGCTCGGGCACGCGGACGTGGAGCTGACGAAGCGGATCTATCTGGCTCCGGTGACGCACCTGCGGCTGTCGTCGATCCTGGCGGCCGCGGACGAGCAGCCGCCAGGGCCGACCGCGGACCTGGACGCGGTCTTCGCACGGATCGCGAGGGAGACCTCGGGCATCGTGGACATGGACGCCCGCCTGGAGACGGCCAGGTGAGCGGGCGCGGGCGCAAGGCGTCGCTGCCGCCGGCCGATTTCCACGGCCCGGAACCCCTGGGCTCGGGCGGCTTGGTCGTCGCCGTTTCCAACCGGGCCGGACACCACAGGCCGTTCGACTTCGCCCAACTCCCCATTGCCGAACCGTTCCAGCGCTCTCTCGCCGCGCTTTTCGCCCAACGCTCGCAGGTGTGGACCAGTCACGCCTCCGCCCAGCGCACATGGAACCAGCTCCTGGCCTTCGCCCGATTCCTGGCAGCCCTGGAACAGCCGCCGCATGACCTGGAGGATCTGACCCCGGCCGTGCTCAAGCGCTGGAGGCAGAAGAACATCGGCACCTCCCCGGGACGCAATACGCTGACCGTCGTCCGGATGCTGCTGCGACTGGACCCGCGCATGCAGACCGGGGCGGCGGCCGAGGAACTCGCGCGGCGCATCCCCGCGACGCAGAGCAACGTCCAGTCCTACGAGCCGGCCGAGTTCGAGGCGGTGCGGAGCGTCGCGCGACGGCAGTTCCGGGCGGCGCTGCTGCGGATCGACGAGAACACTCAGCTGCTGGAGCGGTGGCGGACCGGCGAGCTCGACGTGAACTGCCGGGAGGGGCGACTGGGAGCGGTGCTGGACCACCTCGCCCGCACCGGCGATGTCCCCCGCAGGGGCAGCCATGCGGTCAACCGCAAGCTGCTCGGCGGGAACAGCTGGCCCTCCACCTGGGGGCGGCTGTTCTTGTCCCGGATCGAGCTGGTGAGCCTGGCGGTGCTGCTGACTGCAGAGTTCGGTTGGAACCTGTCGGTGTTCAACCGCCTGCCAGCCCCCCGCGCGACGCCGTCCATCGGCGAGACGGGGACGCTGACCTACCAGGTGGAGGTGGAGAAGCGCCGCCGTGGTGCCAATCGCTGGTTCTCCACCGAGTACATCACTGACTCCGGCGCGGATTCTCCGGGCCGGTTGATCACCCAAGCGCTGGAGGCCACACGGCACGCCCGTGTGCTGGCCGGTCAACTCGCCCCTGGAACAAACCTGTTGATGGTCTCCCGCCTGGGCGCGGTGCGGCGGAGGCACAGCAATCTGGACCAGCCCCGGCCAGTCGGCCCGCTCTCCTTGGGCATTGGCTACAACGACGTCACGGCGTGGGTGCTGGCGCACAGCCTGCCGGGCTCGCCGTTCCAGCGGGTCCGGCGGACCACGGTCGTCGAGCAGCGGCAGCCGCTGCAGCACTCCCGCAGCACCCATGAGCGGGTCTACGTGCTGCCCGACCAGCGGGTGCAGCACGAGTCGCAAGAGGTCATCGCTGAAGGGGCACAGGAGGCTCTCGCGCTGGCGCTCGACACCGCCTTCGGCGGGCGGCTCGCCGAGCGATACGAACCCGGCCACGCGGAGACCGTGACCGCCGACTGCGCAGGCGAGTCCGCGAGTCCCCGACCGACGCCCGACGGTGGCTGCGGGGCGAGTTTCCTGCTCTGCCTCGCCTGCGCGAACGCCCGCGTCCATCCCGGCCACCACCCCCGTCTCGCCTTGCTGCACCAACAGTTGGAAGCCCTGCGGTCAGTGCTCCCCGAACCGGTCTGGCAGGCCCGCTGGCTGGAGCACCACCTGCGGCTCGACGACCTGCGCGGCAAGGTCGGCGGGGGAGCCTGGGCGGCGGCCCTGGACCGGACGACCGACACCGATCACACCCTGGTGCGCCTGCTGCTGAAAGGTGATCTGAACCCGTGACCACAGCCACCGCCCCTGCCGACGACCCCTACGTGCTGCCGATGCCCCGCCCGGACGACCCCGTCGTCACCGCGCGCTGGATCCACCCGCACAACCGCCAGGCCAACTCCGCCTACCGAGACCTCACCTGGAGTTTGGCTCCCCTGATCGACAATCCGAGCAGCACGCACAGCTCGATCAACTGGTCGAAGTGCCCGAAGCCGTATGGCGACCAGCTCCGGCTGATCGCCTGGACGATGATCAACGGAGAACTGCGGCCCACCCATCTGCAACAGCGCGGCGTGGCTGCACGTGGTCGCCTCTCCGCGGGTGAGCTTGCAGCCGCGGTGCGCGAATGGCAGAGGTTGGCCCGGTGGCTGGGGCGGCAGGGCGTCGGCGACCTCGCACAGTGCACCAGGCAGGCCTGGCGCGAGTACGTTCGCGGTCGCTGGAGGGAGAGCGGCGTGACCCGCCTGCACGCTCAGAAAGTCCTCGGCCATTTGACCCGGTTGTGGGCGTTCGACCAGCTTAGTGCGCGGCCTTGCGGGATTGCCCGGCCGCCGTGGGACACCGAGGGCGCGGACGACTTCCTCCCCGTTCTGCGCGAACGGCAAGGCGGCGAGAACTGGACGGAACCGTTGTCTCCCGAGGTGATGGGACCGCTGCTGATCTGGGCAATCCGAGTCGTGGAGGACTTCGCCGACGACATCATCGCGGCCTGGCAGGAGCACGGACGCCTGCTGACCGCCGCGCAGACCAACCGGGTGACCCCAGCGGGACGCGCCGCGTTGGAGGCCTACGTGCTTCCCCTTCTCGACGACCAGGCACCGTTGCCAGCCACGTTCATCCGCGGCAGGTGGTTCCTGGGTCGGGCCTTTGTCGCCGGTACCACGGGCGCCAGCCTGGGCCAAGTGGATGACCTCACCCGGGAGTTGGGGCTTACACGGCTTGCAGTGCGGCATCCGGGGCCCTGCCCGATGAACGTCCCCCTCAAGGGGCGGGTGAACGGGAAGCCCTGGCGCGAGCATGTGGACTTCAACGAGGCCGCCTCACTGATGCGGCATCTGGGCACCGCCGCTGCGATCATCTGCCTGTATCTGACGGGCATGCGTCCGCAGGAAGTGCTGGGCATGCGGTCCGGCTGCTGCCCCGACCCTGAACCTGACGAGAACAGCGTCGTGGGACGGCACTTGATCCGCAGCCGACACTACAAACCTGTGACCGACGAGGACGGCAACCACCTCTCCGCCGGGACCGAACGCGAGATCCCCTGGGTCGCCATCACTCCCGTAGTCCATGCCATCCGCGTCCTGGAGCGCATGGTCCCCGACGGGGAACTGCTGTTCAGCGCCAGGCACCAGAACTACACCGGTCGCACCGGCGCAGGCTCGCTGAAGTTGGATGCACTGCGCAACCGGATCGACGCCTTCGCGTTCTGGGCCACATGCGAGGCCATCAGACACGGCCTGCACGAGCAGGTCGTCCCGGAAGATCCCCACGGCGCCATAGGCACGGCACGGTTCCGCCGTACCCTCGCCTGGCACATCGCCCGCCGCCCTGGCGGCCTGGTCGCCCTCGCCATCCAGTACGGGCACGTCCGCACGATGCTCGACACCCGCACCTCCAACGGCTACGGCGCCCGTAGCCACCGCGGCATTCACAGCATCCTGGACGTCGAAACCGCACTCGCGGCCGCTGACACTGCGGCCGACCTGCGGGACCGGATCCAGGCCGGCGAAAGGATCTCGGGCGCCGCCGCACGGCGCGCACTGACCGCCATCACCCACGCAGCACGCTTCCAGGGGCGGCAGGTCACGACCAACTTCGCCAAGCAAGCCACCCACTTCCTCGCCCGCGACGGCATCGTCCTGCACGACAACCCCGACGCCTACCTGATCTGCGCGTTCAAACGCGACACCGCCCTGTGCGTCCGCACCCCCGACGATCGCGTCCCCACCCTCGACGACTGCCGACCAGGCTGCGGAAACGCCGTCCGGGCCGACATCCACGCTCACCGGCTGCGCGAGCGCGCTGACGAGATCGACCAGCTTGCCGGGCAAGCCCCCGAGGGCACTCGCGCGCGGCTCCACCGCACTGCCAACCGGCTCCGCGCGACGGCCGACGCCCACGATGCCACCGCCTTCACCGCCGAGGTCCCTGCGTGAACCCCCAGCAGCACGACGAACGCACCCGGATCCGTGAGGCCATCGACCGCCTCCTTGCCGGCACACCCGCACGCTCCGACGGCGCCCTCACCGTGGTCGCCCTCGCCGCCGAGGCAGAGGTCCACCGCATGGCCATCCTCAGGCGACACCCCGACCTGAAGAACGAGTTCTACGAGCGCGTCCGCCAGGAGAAGCACCAAACACCCGAGAGCGAGAAACGGCTCCGCGAAACCGTGATCAGGCTCAAGAAGACGATCAGCAACCAGCGCAGGGAGCTCGAAGAACTCCGCCGCATCACCACCCAGCTCACCCTGGCCAACGCCGTTCTCGCCGAAGAACTTCGAACGGCACAAGGCCGGGGCCCTGGCCCAGACAACGTCATCCCTCTCAGCCGACCAAGTCGATAGCCTCGCACCCCACACACCCGGCATCGCCCCGCGCGGGGTCCCCGCCTTTCGTGGGCACCGAGCCGTCACGCCGCTATGATCACACCGACTCGCCCCCGCGCTGAGCTTGCCATGCTCCCAGGCCCGGGATGAGCGACAGATTCCGCGGTTCCCCGCACCCTCTTCGGCTGAGCCGGACAGCGCTCGCCTTGTCCTGCCCGATCGGGCCGACACCCCCACCCACTTCTTCTCGGAGGCCCTCTTGCACGGCAGCGACCTGCTGCAAACAGCGCTGGACGAGTTGGCGCATGACCGCGGCCCCGGGGTCTTCGCCCTCGTCGCAGACGCGGGCGACGTCGTGTTCACCGGCAGTGTCGGGACCGCCGACCTCGAACGCCCAAGGGTGATCACGGCTGAGGACCGGTTCCGCATCGCCAGCGTGACCAAGACCTACCTGGCCACCGTGGTACTCCAGTTGGTCGCCGAGCAGCAGCTCCACCTTTATGACGGCCTCGCCGCCTTGCTCCCCGGCCTCGTTCCCGAAAGCGGCGCGATCACTGTGGAGCTCCTGCTGCGGATGCGCTCCGGACTGCCGGACTACGTTCGGGACGTCCTCGGCGATCCTCCCGAAGTCGCCCGTCTGCAGCGCTACTTCGCCCCGCAGGAGCTCATCAGCAGAGCGCTGTCGCAACCCGACCGATGGGCGCCGGGGAAGGGCTGGCGGTACTCGAACACCGACTACGTCCTTCTCGGCCTGATCGTGGAGCGAGTCACGCAGCAGCCGCTGGGTGAGATCTTCCACGAGCGGATCTTCAGATCCCTGGGGCTGTCCTCCACCTATCTCCCGGGCCGGGAACTGCACATCGAAGGTCGTCACAGCCGGGGCTACCTGCGGCAGGACCTGACGTCCGGCTACGTCGACGCGACCGAGTTCACCCCCTCGGAATGCTGGGCCGCAGGCGCCATCATCTCCACGCCGCCGGAGGTCGCCCGCTTCCTCGACGCGCTGCTGAGCGGGCGCCTCCTGCCCGCCCACTTGCTCGCCGCCATGCGCCGCACGCAGAGCGCCGACGCAGACCTTGGCTACGGGATGGGCCTGGCCCGGTACACGCTTCGCAACGGCACCGTCGTCTACGGGCACGGCGGCACTCACTTCGGCGTCGACTGCTACGCGTTCCGCTCCGACCACGGACGCACGGTGATCATCTACCAGAACAGCTGGGACCGCGTCACCCGCGGGATCCCCCGACAGAACCCGTTCCTCGACGCGGCCTTCGCCGCGTCCGGGCTCGACCGACCTGTCACAGTGAAATCGACACCGCCGCTTGCCCCTTGACCTGTCCGTTTGAATCGTCGTGCTCGTAATCGCACGACGCGCCTCTCGCTCCGTTGGCCAGGTTCTGCCTGGCAAATCAGTTGCTTGGCCGCAGATGCCTCCGCCAGGGTGCAGGCATGACGAACCCGGGTCCAGGAATTCGAGGTGCCCCTGCCCTGACCGAGGAGATCCTCAGCTTCTACGAGCAAGGCCAGGAAGACCGGCGCTTGAGGGTGGGTACCGGACGGCTGGAGTTGCTGCGCACCCAGGACGTGTTGCGCAGGCTGCTCCCGCCGGCCCCTGCGAGCATCGTGGATGTTGGTGGAGGTAGCGGCATCCACGCCGAGTGGCTGGCCGCGGAGGGGTATCTGGTTGATCTTGTTGACCCGGTGCCGCTGCACGTCAAGCAAGCGGGGCGACTGGCTGACGTGAACGTACGACTGGGCGATGCCCGCGCGTTGGAGTTCGAGAACGAGTCCTTCGACGTCGCGCTGCTGCTCGGGCCGCTCTACCACCTTGCCGACGCCGACGGCCGTGCGCTGGCCCTGTCGGAGGCATACCGCGTCCTCCGCCCAGACGGCCTGCTGGTCGCCGCCACCATCAATCGCTTCGCGGGACTCCATGACACGCTCAACCAAGGACGCTACTTCGACCCCCTGCGGAGGCCGCAGATCGAGGCTGCGACCCAGGACGGCCGCCTGCGCACGGAGGGCGGGAACTCGCTCTTCACCACCGCGTACTTCCACCAGCCACCGGAGATCGCGCGTGAAGCGAGCGCTGCAGGTTTCGCTCTGCTCGGGCAGTACGGACTGGAAGGGGCAGCGTGGCTGATGACGGACATGAGCGCGTGGCTGGAGGAGCCCGCTCAATGCGAACTGCTTCTCCGGGCTTTGCGGTTGACCGAGTCGGACCCATCGTTGATCGGCGTGAGCGGCCACCTGCTCACCGCCGGTCGCAAGACCCGCCTTCATGACTGACTGGCGGGTTTCGTAGCCAGCGTGGGCTGGCCGCGGAACCGCGGTCAGCCGAACTGTCAGATTGGCATGGCAAAGCGCCGGTCGACGTGGACCCGGGCGAACTCGGCCCGCATGCGTGCCTCGTCGGCGAGCGGGGCGTGTCCGAAGACCAGGACCGGGCGCAGGCCCGGACGGGGCTCGGCGATCGCGCGGCCCGGCTCGGCCGGGTCGCTGTAGTGGAAGGCGTAGACGTGCAGGTAGTGGTCGCTCTCGGCGAAGCCCATCGAGCGGTACCAGGCCAGCGTGTCCGCGTCGTCGCGGGTCCAGGCGTCCAGTGTGGTCGCCCCGGCAGCGCGGGCCCAGGCGCGGGTGCGGTCCAGGAGCTGCCGCCCCAGGCCCCGGCGCCGGTGGTCGGGGTGGACCGCGATGGTGTCGATCGTCGCCAGCCCGCCCTCGATGCCGGTGTCCATGAGGGCGACCACCGAGCCGGTCTCGTCGACCACTACGAGCTCCAGGCCGGGCGCCGCGATCGCGGGCTTGGCCGCGACCACGGCGTCGTAGAAGGAGGTGTCCAGGAAGGCGAGGACCCGGCAGCGCAGCCAGGAGGTCTCGTCAGATGGCGTGTACTCGCGCATGGTGTACTTCAAGATCGTTTTCCTCTGCAGGCGTGGGGATGTGCGGTCGGCGGCTGCAGAGTGTCGTGATCACAGCGGGGATCATGACCGAGCAGACGAGGTTCAGCAACCGGATTTTCTCCGCCATCAGCCAGTCAGGACCTGCAGTCATCCGCGGGTGTAGCCGGCCCACAGCGGCCCGCCGGCCCGGCCCAGGACCTCTTCGACTGCGGCGGCAAGACGCCCCTGCCCATCCACCTCGCCGGAGACCGTCGCGACCGCGCCTGCGGTCAATCTGCCGTGCAAACCCGGGTCGGCAGCCGCGAGTCGCCGCGACAGCCACTTGCCGCCGCCCAGCCAGTGCCCGCCGGCCAGAAGGGCCAGTTCCGAGGCCCGTTGCAGCAGGTCGGCCACCAGGTACACGCGCTCTTCCGGGTCAGGGCAGCCCCGCAGGTCCTCCAGGGTGTCGGTGAGCGCGTAGCGCCGGTCGTCCAGTTCGGCCGGGGAGGCCGGGGGCGGGCCGGCGGTCAGCCGCGCCCGTGCCTCGCGTTGCAGCACCGCTCCGAGTCCGTCCACATCGGCCAGCAGCATCCCCTCGGCGCACATGGCCAGCAGCGGGGAGCGGCGGGCAGCCGTCTCCCGCTCGACGAAGCCCCGCCAGTCGGGCTCGGTCTGCGCGAACAGCTCCACCGGCCAGCCCCGGTACGTGAGGCTTTCACGGCATGGGGCCGGCGGCCCAGCCAGCAGGACCACGATGTCCAGGTCAGAGGTGGGCGTGCGGCGGTCGCTCAGTACGCTGCCGGCCAAGAACGCGGCCCGGGCCTGGGGAAAGCGCTCCTGCACCAGTTCCCTTGCTACCTCTACGGGGTCCATCGCCTCAGTGTGGCGTGGGCGCCCGGCACCACGCACCGAAATTCCTTCCGCTTGCCGACTCGACGGCTCCATGCCGGGAGACGTCGAGGGGATCGCGAGGCACCCCGAGGACCCACCAATCCCGCCACGCACTTTGAACAGAAAGACTTGACAGGGAAAGCCGTGGCGCTCTCCTCCCATCCCGGGGCGCCAGGTGGTTCGACCTGGTCCGGCCAGTCGGGCGGGGCTACGAACACTTCACCGAACATAAATTCGATTCTGTCATGAATGGCGGCCCCCTGCAGCCCCGGTCGCTGATCGCACCGTTCGTTCTTGCTGGGGCACTTCGTGGGAGTCCGCCTGTGGCCAGACGGGGTGACGGGCCGGTCACAGCTGCACCCGCCGGCGAGTCCGCCGCTGCCATCATGCTCACGTGGCCCACGACATCGTGTTCTTCCTCGCCCCCGACGACGACGCTGCCGCAGCAACGCGCCCACGAGGACCCGGTGAGGCATTTGAGTCCATAGCCTGCCGCTTCATTGAGCCGGACAGTGCCATCGCCGACTGGGACATGTACTTCCAGGAACCCTCGGCCGACGTCCCGCCGGTCGAGAAGCTCCGGGACTGGGCGTGGCCACGGTCGGTCACTGCACCGCTGAACGATGGCGTCGAGGTGTTCGCTCTGCCGCAGCGGCTGATCCGGGCGCTCGCCAGCGCCGGTCCGCAAGAGCTGGAGGAACTTGCGGGTCGCTGGACCGCGAGGCTCAGGTCTGAGGACGGTCACGACATGACCGACGACGACCTGCTCGCGGTCTTGCGTGGGATTGCCCGGCTCGCGGCATCCGCGGTGAACTCGGGTGGAGCTCTCTACAGCTGGAGCTTCTGACCGTCGGCCCGCGAGGGTCGTTGGTTTTTGACGGCGCTGCACGCCAAGAGCTCAGCGCCGGTGGCGTCGAAGTACAGGGTGAAAAACCAGGACCGGTCGGCGGGGGTGACGATGCCGGTGCGCAACTGCTCATCGCGATGGCGACGGAGGATCTCCAGGCTCTCGTCGAGGCCGAGCGTCGTCAGGCCGCGCTTCAACGACCACCTCAGCCTCGCCGCAGCGATACCGGCGACCATCCACTGGGGCACCCCCCCGGTCAAAGATCTCGACCTCCGCGCCCGCGGCGATGGCGTCGCGCGCCGCCTTGCACGCACTCGTTTGCTCCTTCAGCATCGCGGCAAGGTCGGACCAGTCTGAACGCTCGTCCTCGAGAACCATGCTGTGACTCTAGGGGCTTGATCCTGGCCCGCACAGGATCCGGTGCTCCCGGACGCAGAAGTTCAGTCGCCGTTGCCAGGAGCGGAGTCCGCCAGCACAGTCGAACGGACGACCCGCACGGCGCAGCGTCTTGGTCCGATGCTCGGGAGTCATGTCATGCGGGAACGTGGCTGCTCGGAGGAAGCCTGTGATGGGTGGTGGGCGGTCTCGATGACAGAAGCCGTGAGCGTGGAACGTGTCCGCCTGACGGTCGTCGACCCCCAGGCCGACTCCCTCCCGTAGTCGCCAGCAGGCAATATGACTTATCTGGCGGCACGTCAAAAAGCCGACCACAAAAGGCTTTAGGTGGCGTCAGCGTCTCTGCAGCGGCCGTAGGGCCCACCGTTCGTGCACCAGCCAGACCCCACCCCGACCTCCGACTCCAGCTCGCCGCTTGTGCCCCGGCAGCGACGCGGTCGGCATCGCCGCTCCGACACCACCGCGCTGCTGGGACCGGTTCCGCTGTCCGTATGGCTGACCGACCCCCTCACCGGCTGCTGCCCGCGATGCGACCGTCCCACGGAGACCGCCTGCGCGCGGCGCCTTCCCGCCGACCTCGCGCGGCAGCTGGTGGAGGCATTCTCCAAGCCCGGCGACATCGTCTTCATCCCAGACATCGGCAACGCCCTCGCGGTCATCGCAGCCTGCCACGCGGGACGCAAGACCCTGGCCGTCTCCGGCCATCCCGCCCACGGCCGCCGTGTTCAGCAGCAGCTCGCTGAACAGGCCCCGGGTGCCGAGGCCCTGGCCATCCTGCGCACCGCCTCCGGCCCCGAGCAGCTCCTGGCCCAGGCCGACCGGATCGGCGAACGCGCCGCTCTCGCGCTGCTCGCCCCGCACACCCCCGCGACGACGACCGAGCTTGCTGGCCTGCTGGCCTCGGCCCACCGGGCGCTGCTGCCAGGCGGGACCGCGGTCATCTGCTCCCGGCAGACCCCCGCGCAGGACACCCTCGGCATGCACGTCGCCTACGCCCAAGCCGCCGGCTTCATCTACCTCCAGCACATCGCCGCCGTCGAAGCCCACGCCGAGGGTACCGAACTTGTCCCTCACGAACGGCGGGACTACCACGGCCCCGAATGTGCCTGCGAGGACCGTCGTCCCACCAGCGCTGCGCGCCGGGTCGTGCACTTCGACGTCCTGGTCCTCCACCGCCCCTGACCCCCGTCGCCCACCACTGCCCCCGAGGAGAAGAGGAGCACCGGCTTGTCACACCCGGAACCCAGCACTCGCGAGCGTGCGCCGCTGACGCTGGCCCAGCTGCCCACCAGCGTGTGGGTCACCGCCCAGCAGGACGCCCGCACCCAGCGCAAGGACCGCTACTTGCCCGAGTCCGTCGAACATCCCGGCAAGATGCTCCCGGCGATCGGCCGCCACGCCATCCGCGCCTACACCCGTCCCGGCGATACCGTCCTGGACCCGATGTGCGGAATCGGCACCACCCTGGTCGAGGCGGTACACCTCGGCCGCCACGCCATCGGCATCGAACTCGAACACCGCTGGCCGCCGATTGCCCGCGGCAACCTCCGCCTCGCCCACGATCAGGGCGCCACCGGAGCCGGTACCGTCTACCAGGGCGACGCCCGCCACACCGCCAGCCTCATCGACCCCGAACAGCACGGCCTGGCCCAGCTGCTGCTCACCTCGCCGCCGTACGGTTCGTCCCTGCACGGGCACATCCGCTCCACCCGCGACACCGGCGAACCCGGCATCCGCAAGTTCCACCACACCTACGGCACCTCACCCGCCAACCTCGCCCACGCCCCCACGGACACCCTCCTGGCCTCGTTCACCACCATCCTGGCTAGCTGCCGCCCCCTGCTCGCCGACGGCGCCACGGTGGCAGTCACCGCCCGCCCCTGGCGCGAACGCGGCGAACTCGTCGACCTGCCCACCGCCGTCCTCGCCGCCGGACAAGCCGCGGGCCTCGTCCCCGTGGAGCGCTGCGTCGCCCTCCTCGCGGGCGTGCGCGACGGGCACCTGGTCGCCCGCGGCTCCTTCTACCAGCTGCGAAACATCCGCGAGGCCCGCGCCCGCGGCGTCCCCATGCACCTGATCGTCCATGAGGACGTCCTCGTCTTCACCCTCTCCCGCACAGCCAACCTGCGCCCGGACGGCCGGAGTTCGCGCACTGTGGTGCCGGACGGGACGCCCCCCGACCCTTGGGCCGATGCCGCCCGCTGGACTCCGCGGTGAGGCGCCGGCGCCGCCTGCTGCTGGGATCGCTCTGCAGCGGAATCGGCGGACTCGACCTCGCCCTCACCACCGTCCTCGGCGCCCACCTGGCGTGGGTGTCCGACAACGACCCCGCCGCCGCGAAAGTCCTCGCCCACCGCTTCCCCGTCCCCAACCCTCGTCGACATCACGGCGACCGTCTTGAGGACAGTCCCGCGAGTCCACGTGATCTCCTGCGGCACGCCGTGCCAGCCGTTCAGCGTCGCCCGCAAACGAAAGGGGAAAGATGACAGGCGCTACCTGTAGCCCCACGTCGCCCAGACCCTTCGCCACCTGGTGCCCGACCTGTTCGTCAGGAAACAGGTACCCGGCTACCTCTCACTCGGCCTCGCCCAGACCCACGACGACCAGGCCGCGCTGGGCTACCACCACATCCGCTGGGGAATTGCGGCAGCTTCCGACGCCGGAGCAGCTCACCAGCGCAAACGCCTCTCACTGCTACCCACCCCCAGGTCCTCAGCGGGGGAGCAGCGGCAGACCTGCCGCAGCCCCTACCAACATGCCACGCCCATGTCGTGGCAGGCGGCGTCCCGATCTTGGTCCACAACACGAATTGTGGGCCGGAGAATCTGACATTCGCCACGAGGGCCGAGGCGAAGGCTGCCGCCTATGCGCGAGCCGGAATTGAACCGGGCGCGACGCCGGACTCGGTTTGGACCGTGGGCGACGACGTGACTCAGCGCGGAATGCCTGGGTATAGGTTCGACTCGAATCCTGGCGCTCATGGAATCTATGAGCAGTTCGAAACCGAAAGTGGGTCGCGCGTCATCGCCGAACACACCAATGACCCCAATGCGCCGTTCTCCCACTTCCATGCCGGGCAGCCGAAGACCGACCCGACGCGCGATGGGGTAAACTTCGGCTGGGATATGACTTCGCCATTCGAGAGATATTCCCCCGTTGGCGGCTCCCACCACTTCTACTATCAATCGGACGAGTGAGGATGATGGATCTTCAGGCCCGCAGGACGCTGCTAGAATCGTCCGGCCTCGACGTCGTCGATGAAGCTTGGTCCGGGTCTGTTCCTGAGCCTATGGCGGCGTGGCGTCCAATTATTAGCGGGGATGCCACGCCAGCTGCCCGGATTCCAATCCAAGGCCCTCCTGGGCATCTTTCTGAAGTTCAGGCTCGATGGGAGCAAATCGCAAGCGAATCCGGCCTCTTTGATGCCGAAGGGGAATTCCTTGTCAGCGTTGCTGGCGAGGGGACGGCAAACGCTCCATGGGCATTGGTCCGACGTATGCCGGAAATGGTCATGGCTCAAAAGCTCGGCGTCGTGCAAGGGGAGCCGGAATTTGTGGCGATGTCCACGTCGGGTCACGTAGTCTGCGGTGTGACCACTGAGGAATATGAGGTTTGGATTCTTTCGGCCCTGCTGTAGAAAATCAGTGTGGCCCCGCCGGATTTGCACCCGGCGGTGCCACTTTGTTCGTTTGACAGCTGTTGGTGACAGCAGTTTCAGGGGTTGATGATCCCATTTCGATGTGGGTCGTCGCGTTCGTGCTGGTTCGTCGCGGGTTCGGCGGTCGTGCCGCCGAGGGCGGTGCTGAGGCGGTTGATGGCGTCGCGTTGGATCCGGAGTCGGACGCGGGCGTAGACGGTGGCGGTGACCCCGATGTGGGCGTGGCCGAGGGGTTCCTTGATCACGACGGGTTCGACGCCCTGGTCGAGGAGCAGGGTCGCGGTCGAGTGCCTGAGATCGTGGAAGCGGATGCGGCGCAGTGAACCGTTCCGGGGTCTTTGGAGGCTTGGTTCCGTGAGAGGATCAAGTCATGGCACGTCCGTCCACGTATCCCGCTGAGCTGCGCCGTCGTGCGGTGCTGTCCTGTATTTACTGTCCGCGCTTGCGCCGCGGTGCCGCCGACCTCGGCGGAACGGCGCGCATGTGATCGCGGACCCGGCCGAGGACCTCGCCGAGCACGGTGACGTCCTCGTCGCTCAGCGGCGTGAAGAAGATCCGCCGCACCACCTCGACGTGACCGGTCATCACCCACCCCAGCAGCTCGCGGCCCTTCGGCGTGAGCGCCACGACGACGCTGCGCTCGTCCTCCGGCGAGGACTCCTTGGCCACGAGGCCTGATTCGGCGAGCCGCGAGACCTGGTAGGTCAGCCCGCTTCGGCTGTGCACGAGCCGGTCCGCGATGTCCGTCATCCGCTGCCGGCCCTCGGCGCTCTCCCCCAGCGCGGCCAGGATCTGGAACTGGATGTAGCTCAGCCCGCCCTCCTCGCGCAATTGCTGCTCGACGGCGTGCTGGAGCAGATTGCCCACCTCCATCACGGCGAAGTAGGCGGCGAGCTGGTCGGGGCGCGGGTGCACGGAGTCCTCGGGCATGCCGACCATTCTACTTGCTACGAATTCGAAGCAGGTGTAGCGTCGGCCTGTGCTTCGAATTCGAAGCGCAAAGGGCGAACGAGCTGGAGGCTCCCCCATGTCCACCATGAAGGCGATCCGTTTCCACACGTACGGCGACTCAGACGTGCTGCGCTATGAGGAGACCGCGCGCCCCGAGCCGGCGGCGGGCGAGGTGCTGGTCGAGGTCGCGGCGACCTCGTTCAACCCGCTCGACGCCGCGCTCCGGGCGGGCTACATGAGCGGGGTCTTCCCGCTGGCACTGCCGCACGTTCCCGGCCTCGACGTGGCCGGCCGCGTGGCCGCGCTCGGCGAGGGCGTGACCCGATGGCAGGTCGGCGACCAGGTGTTCGGCCCCGTGCCGCCGCTGAGCGACGGGGCCGCGGCCGAGTTCGTCGCCGTGCCCCAGGACCTGCTCGCCGCGGCGCCCGAGAGCATCCCGCTGACGGACGCCGCGGCCATCCCGCTGGTCGGCGTGACGGCCTGGCAGGCGGTCTTTGAGCACGCCGGAATCGAGGCGGGACAACGGGTCCTGGTCAACGGCGCGGGCGGCATCGGCGGAATCGCGGTGCAACTGGCCAAGCGCGCGGGCGCCTACGTCATCGCGACCGCGAGCCCGCGCAGCGCCGACGCGGTCCGCGCGCTGGGCGCCGACGAAGTCATCGACTACACCGTGACGAGCCCGGCCAAGGCGATCACCGAGCCCGTCGACGCGGTGCTCAACACCGTCGCCGCCTCCGAGGCCGACATGGCCGCGCTGACCGGCCTGGTCAAGGACGGCGGCGTGATCGTCAGCCTCACGACCCCCGCGGCGGGCGACACGGCCCGCGATGTGCGCGGCGTGAACATGCAGACGCGCGGCGACGCGAACCAGCTCGCCAACCTCGCGAAGCTCGTCGATGCCGGAGAGCTCCGCATCGAGATCAGCGCGCGGTACCCGCTCGCCGAAACCGCGACGGTCCACGACATCTACGCGCGCGGCGACATCCGCGGAAAGGTGCTGCTCACGCCGTGAACCGAGCGCTTACGCGAACTCCCCAACGGCCTGCCCCTGACGATCCAGGAGTTCGGCGAGAACACCGACGGCAGCGCGGTCCCGGAGCTGCATGCGGGCTCCGGGCCGCGGACGATCACCGGCTTCTCGGCCACGCTGTCCGCCTTCGCCAAGAAGGCGTTCCGCCCCGACTTCTCCGCCTTCACGCCCGAGCCGGACCCGATGTCTCTCCCTGGTCATGGGGCCGGCGAATACGCCGTGCGGGGCGGCCGGCGTCTTGGCCAGGCCGATCAGCTGAGGAAACGCGTAGCCACAGGCGGCTCAGAGCGCCGGCTTCTTGCTGGGCGGCGGCGAGGTTCGCCGCCGAGAAACCGATGGGTCAGCGGATTTCGCCGCCCCAAGCGGGGGAATCTGGCGGGGACTTGGGGTGTCGCGACAGGTTTCGCCGCCGGTCTGGTGAGTCAGTCCTCGACGCGCTGGCGGACGCGGCGGGAGGGTCGGAAGGCGTAGAGGTCGAGGATGTCCGGCGGGTCGGCCACTCCGGGGCCGCCTGCTCGGGTCCAGGCGGCGATGTCCGCGGTCACGTCGGTGTCGTTGACCAGGCCGAGCCAGGCGGGGCGGCCGCCTGCGCGGCCTGCTCGCATGCGTCCAGGCAGTCGACCACGCGAAGGCTAGCGCTGTCCGCCAACTGGGTGCGCAGATCGCGCAGTTGGGCGGCGTGGTCGAGGCCGGGGATCTTCGGGGTGCCGCAGCAGCAGCCACGGCAGACCGTGACGCTGGGGCGGCCCCCGTCTGCCTGCGGGACGGGACCGGCCTGGCCCGTGCGGGTTCGGCGGCTCACCGGGCCGCCGTCGCGTCGTCTCCGGCGCGACGCCAGGCGGCGTCGCGCAGCAGTCGCAGTCCGTTGAGGCCGACGATGACCGTGGAGCCCTCGTGGCCGAGCACGCCGAGCGGCAGCGGCAGATGGCCGATGAGGTCCCAGAGCACCAGGCCGGTGATGAACACCGACGCGATGACCAGGTTCTGCACCACCAGGCCGCGGGCCCGGCGGGACAGGGCGATCACGGTGGGGACGGTGGCGAGCTCGTCGCGGACGATGACGGCGTCGGCGGTTTCCAGGGCGAGGTCGGAGCCCGCGCGGCCCATGGCGATGCCCGTGTGTGCGGCGGCGAGAGCGGGGGCGTCGTTGACGCCGTCGCCGATGACCATCGTTCGGCGGCCCGCGTGCTCCAACTCGCTTACGGCGGTGACCTTGTCCGGTGGCAGCAGTCCGGCGCGGACATCGGTGATGCCGACCTCGCGCGCCAGGCGCCGGGCGGCGCGAGGGTTGTCGCCGGTCACCAGGATCGGCGGCCGGCCGGTCAACGCGCCCAGGCGGGCGACGGTGGCGGCGGCGTCCGGCCGGAGGCGGTCCGCGATGCCGAGCACCCCGACCGGCTTGCCGTCGCGCAGCACGACCACCGCGGTACGGCCGCCGTCCTCCAGTTGGGCGGCGGCGACCGCGGCGGCCGCGTGGGCCTGTCCGGCGTTCTGGTCCAGCAGGCGGGCCGGTGAGCCGATGGCGACGGTACGGCCCTCGACGCCGGCGCTGACGCCGACGCCGGGCGTGGAGATGAAGTCCTGTGCGGTGGCGAGGTCGAGGTGGCGGGCCCGGGCGGCGTCGACGACGGCGCGGGCCAGCGGGTGCTCGCTGGGGTGCTCGGCGGCGGCGGCGAGGGCCAGCAGCCGGTCCTCGCTCAGGCCGGACCCGGCGAGCGGGCGCACGTCGCTGACGCGGGGGGTGCCTTCGGTCAGGGTGCCGGTCTTGTCGAGCGCGACGGCCTGGGTCTGGCCGAGCTGTTCCATGACGACGGCTGACTTGACGAGCACGCCGTGGCGTCCGGCGTTGGCGATCGCGGACAGCAGTGGCGGCATCGTGGCCAGCACCACCGCGCAGGGCGAGGCGACGATCATGAACGTCATCGCGCGCAGCAGCGAGCCGGACAGTGCCGCGCCGAGGGCGAGCGGGACGGCGAAGACGAGGAGCGTGGCGGTGACCATGCCGATGCTGTAGCGCTGTTCGACCTTCTCGATGAACAGCTGGGTGGGGGCCTTCGTCCCGGAGGCTTCCTCGACCATCGCCACGATGCGGGCGATCACGGAGTCGGAGGCGTCGCGTTCCACCTTCACGCGCAGGGCGCCGGTGCCGTTCAAGGTGCCGGCGAAGACCTCGTCGCCGGTCTGCTTGGCCACCGGCAGGGGCTCACCGGTGATGGTGGCCTGGTCGACGTCGCTGGCCCCGTCCAGGACCCGGCCGTCCGCTCCGATCCGCTCGCCGGGGCGGACCAGGAGGGTGTCGCCGACCGCCAGTTCCTCGGTGGGGACGCTCTCCTCGGTGCCGTCGTCGAGCAGGCGGGTCGCGGTGGCCGGGGCGAGGTCGAGCAGGCCGCGCACGGAGTCGGCGGTGCGGGCGGTGGCCAGCGCCTCCAGTGCGCCGGAGGTGGCGAAGATGACGATCAGCAGCGCGCCGTCCAGCACCTGGCCGATGGCGGCCGCGCCCAGCGCGGCGACAACCATCAGCAGGTCCACGTCGAGGGTCTTCTCCCGCAGTGCGGTCAGCCCCGCCCAGCCCGGCTCCCAGCCACCGGCCGCGTAGCACAGCGCGTACAGCGGCCCCCACACCCACGCGGTCACGCCGGTGAGCTGCAGCGGCAGCGCGATGGCGAAGAGCACGAGCGCGGCCAGCGCCCAGCGGGCCTCGGCCAGTGCCAGCACGCGCGTCCTGCGCCGCGGCGCGGCGGGGCTCGCCGCAGGAGCGGTGGGGCGGTCGAGAAGGGTGGTCGCCATGCGGGGCTCTTCCAAGCGGAGGGACGTCTTCGACCCACCCACTATAAAGGAACAATTGAATGGTTCTTCACGCGTTCTCGGTATCATGGAGGCATGGGCCATGGCATGAACCGCAGCACCACCGCACGCGAACGCCTGGAAGCGGCCGGCACGGACGCCGTGGCCACCACCCTGCAGGCGCTCGCCACCCCCTCCCGGCTGCTGATCCTGGCCCACCTCCAGGAAGGCCCCTGCGCGGCCAGCGACATCGCCGACGCCGTCGGTATGGAACGCTCCGCCTGCTCCCACCAACTGCGCCTGCTGCGCAACCTCGGTCTGGTCAGCACCGAGCGGCGCGGGCGGTCCATCGTCTACTCGCTCTACGACAACCACGTCGCCGACCTCGTCGACCAGGCCATCGGCCACGTCGAGCATCTGCGCGCACCCGCGGCGCGCGGCACCGACGCAGAGGGGGCACCCGAACTGGAACTCCTCTGATCGGAGTCGCGCCGGCGCAGGTCAGTCCCCGCCCAGTCCTGGCCGGCGCCCGGGGCGACCTGTTCGGCCGCACCCCCTGACCTTCTCGTGCGGGGCTGGAGCGCCGACGGCTACCGACCAGCGGATGCGCGACGGCTGAAAGCAGCCGTTCCTTCCTGTCGTCCCGCTCCGGTCACTCGAAGCACAGAGCCCTGGTCGCAGGGCTGCGCTACGGATCGCACCATGGGGTCATTGCCGATACGTCCCGCGTACACGTAACCCTCACCGTCAACGGCCCCTCGGACGCGCTGCACGCGGTGGAGGCGGCGCTGCACGCGGACTGGGCCCGGGTCCTCACCAACGTGCAGGACGATGCCTGCTGCACCTTCATCGTGGACGTTTCCACGCCGACCGCCCGGACCCAACTGCTGCCGATCCTCGTCCGTGACCCCGACGTCCGCGCGAAGGTGGTGGCCACCAGCGCCGAAGCACCCGACAGAGGCTTCGTCGAGGACGCCCCGGAGTTGCAGCCGCCCGCTGACTCCGCCGCCGAGACCGGTCCATCGCCTCGGCGAGCGGTACCGCGTCGAACTCGACCACGAAGAATCCGATCTCCGCAGCCACGACGTCCACGTCGTCGCCCGGGTCTATCCCGGCCGGCTACCCGGCGGCGCCACCGCCTACTGGCGCACGGGGTGAGGGCCTGCCTCACGTGACGGGATCTCCGGCCGGAGGTCTACGGGCCGCACCACTTCGAGCCGCCGCACTGGATCGAGGCCAGCGGCCGGCCGGATCCTCGGGCGCCGGGTGGGGTCTCTTGGCGGTGACCGGACCTATGGGGTGCGCCCGGTCATTCGTCCCAAGCTTCGATCATGACCTGCTTGGAGATCTTGCCATCGCGCAGCGTGATCATCGACTCGGACAGAACGCGCAGCCCATCCGGGTACTCGCACGACTCGCTGTAGGCAACGGTGTCGCCCTGAATCACGCACTGCTCCAGCTTGTGGGTCAGGTCACGGCTGTAGACATCGGTCAGCATGGCACCGATCGCGTCCCGGCCGGTCACGATCTGGGGGTGGCTCGGTGTTGCGTTGCGGTTGACCAGCCGAATCTCGGCGTCGTCCCGGTAGAGGGACAACAGCGTCTCAGGAGTGTGTCCCTCGATGCCCCGACGCAGCGTGTCGGCGTCGAAGGCGGGACGTGCCGCAGCGCTCATGGTGGCCTCCTTCGTCATCTTCGAGGCTCCTCTGCTGCAGCGGCCCCAGCAAGCGCAGCGACCCTCAGCCCGAAATGTGGGAGTGGCCGGGGGCAGCCGTCCGCGGCCAGGCCGACCATCGCTTTCGCGTCTTGCGGTCCAGGCAATCCGACAGCTCGTGACGAAGGTGGAAGCCTGAAACCAGGACCGCGGGGGATCGAGCCGGCTGGCAACAGCCAAGCCCCGAGTCAGTGGGTGGTCAGGTCTTCCCAGCGGGCCCCTTCGACCGGGCCCTGCCGAACGCGACCGTCCGTCCGCGCTGCTCAGTCGGCGTCGGGAGTGGACAGCTCCTCGGGGCGGTGCTCGTGCAGGAGACCGGGGAAGGTGCCCACGGCGTCGAGGGCGACCGCCAACTCGCCGAGCACCAGCGGGTCTTCGAGAGGGCCGCGCAGGTGCTCCTCCAGTCGGCGCAGGCGGTACCGCACCGTGTTGGGGTGGCAGTACAGGGCCTGGGCGGCCTCCGCGGCCGAGCCGTGGGCCTGGAGCCACGCCTGGGCGGTGGCCAGCAGGGTGGTGCGCTCGTTGTCGGGTAGGCACAGCACGCCGCCCAGGACGCGGTTGACGGCCCGGCGGGTGCTGTCGAGGTTGGCCAGGACCAGGCCGGTCAGCGGGGCGTCGTCCAATTGCCGTACCGCCGCTGAGCCTTGGGGAAGCGACTCCAGGGCGACCTGGGCGTAGCGCAGGGTCCGCATGGTCTGGTCGAGCCGTTGGTAGACCGGGCTCAGGCCGACGCGCCCGGTCGCGCAGCCCCGGAACACGTCCAGGACGGTGGCTTCGGAGTTGCGCGGGGGGAGGGAGAGGATGCCGATCTCCTGGCCGGGCCGGGCCCGCCACGCGGATCCCACATCCAGGGCGCGCAGGTGCGACTCCAGGCCGGGCAGGGGCGGCTCGCCGACGGCCACGACTTCGGCCACCGCCACCACGAACCGCCCCTGCGGGGGGAAGCCCAGCAGCCGGGCGATCTCCCAGACGGCTTCTCCGTCGGCGGTCTGACCGTCGATCAGGGCGGACACGAGCGCGGACCGGCGGCGGTCGGTCTCCAGCATGTGCTCCGCGATGGCGTCGCGGTAGGAGTCCGTCAGCGCGGTGGAGTAGGCGTCGGCCAGAGCCCAGATCCGGGAGGCGGTGGTGAGCAGTGCGGCGGTGGTCTCCTCGCCGGTGCGCTGCGCTTCGTGGAGGAGCTGGTCCCAGAAGTAGGCGAAGCTGAGGCGGTAGCAGTGCAGGACGTCGGCCAGGGGAGCGCCCTGCCCGGCGCGCTTGCGGCCGGTCGTGTCCGGTGCGGTGATGTCGGGCGGTCCGGGACCGGGCCGGGCGAGCTCGGCGAGGACGAAGGCCACGCTGCCGCGCAGTCCCTCGTCCAGGTCGCGCCGGCTCACGACCGCGCCGCGGTAGAACGGGACGTGGCGCACGACGACGTCGATCATCCCGTCGATGATCTCGTCCAGCCGGTCGTCCAGTGCTTTGGCGACACCGGCCAGGGGTGCGGTCGCAAGCTCTTCGCCGTCCACGGCCCGAGCCTAGCCACCCGCGGGCCGCCTGTCCCCGGCAGGAGGGCGTGGACCCCCTGGTGTTCTTCCAGGTCAGGGGGGCGTTCCAGGGCCCTTGCCCGGGCGTTGTGCCCGGGGACAGGAAATCCTGTCCCCGTGGCCATAGGTGGCCGGCGGTGCCCCTGGTGATGATCGTGACGAACGCGGACTTCCCCGCGGGAAGAGGACGAGATGGGCAATCTGGCCACGAACCTCCAGGAGACAGCCGGGCAGTACCCGCTGTACCCGGCGCTCCGCGGCGGCGGTGACGTCCTGTCCTACGCCGATCTGGACGATCTGAGCGGGCGCGTCGCGGGAGGACTGCATGCCCACGGCGTCCGCGCCGGGGACACCGTCGGGCTCATGGTGCCGCACGGCGCCTGGCTTGCGGTGCTGTACTACGGCGTGCTGCGGATCGGCGCGGGGGCGGTCCTGCTCGGCTGCGACCTCACCTCCGAGGACGTGGGACGCCGGCTGGCGGCGTCCGAGGCCCGCCTGTTGTTCTCCGGCAAGGCCCCGCCCCGCGCCGACGCGGAGATCGCGGTCGGCCGGGACTTCCTCGACCAGGTGGCCCAGTGGCCCCTGCGCGCCGACATCGCCTACCGCAACGACAAGGACCTGGCCGTCCTGCGCTACGACGAGGACGACACCCACCTGGTGTTCGCCCGGTCCCTGACCCACGGCGCGCTCCGCGCCCAGGCGTTCACGACGGCCACGGCCGCGCTCGACCTCGAACCGGGCGATGTCGTCATCGGCTGCCCGCCCGCAGCGGCCGTCGGCGGGGTCTGCTGCCTCAATGCGACCGTCCTCGCAGGGGCCTGCCTGCTCATTCCCGACCTCGACGCCGTCGCTGACGGCGAAGGCGCCGCCGCGCACGTCGGCCCCTGCACCGGGACCGGCCACGTGAAGGGGTGGTAGGTCCGTCCCGACCGTCGACTTGCCCAGGTTTGGCCGGGTTTGGAATCTGGGAACGGCGGACGAACACCCTTGAAAGCTCTCTCGCTGATGTTGGAGGGAATGACCGTGTCGACACCTCTCTTCGGTTCCTTCGGGTCGTCAGATCCGTTCTCGGACCTGCTCAACCGGTTCTTCGGCATGTCGGCGGGGTCGTCGCCGCCGGCGGTGCAGCGGGTGCCCATCGGGCGGCTGCTGACCGAGTCCTCGCGGGAGTTGATCGCGCGGGCGTCGCGGCGGGCGGTCGAGGACGGGAGCGGGGACCTGGACACCGAGCACCTGCTGTGGGCCGCGACCCAGGTCGAGCCCTCACGCTCCCTGCTCGCCCGCGCGGGCGCCGACCCCGACGAACTCGCCCAAGAACTGGAGGAGTCGCTTCCGGCGGGGGCGGGGACGCCTTCGGCGGAGCCGGGGTTGACGCCGGCGGCGAAGCGGGTGCTGATCGGGGCGCATGCCCGGTCGCAGGCGGCGGGTTCGTCGTACATCGGGCCGGAGCACATCCTGCAGGCGCTGCTGGATCCGGGCGAGGACGCGGCGGCGGGGGTGGCGCAGAACCTCGGGGTGGATCCGGGGCGGGTGTCGCGGGGTGCGCAGGCCGCGGCGGGCGGCGAGTCGGGTCGCGAGGCGAGCCAGACACCGACGTTGGACGAGTACGGCCGGGATCTGACAGCTGAGGCCCGCTCGGGCCGGCTGGACCCGGTGGTCGGGCGGGGGGAGGAGATCGAGCAGACGGTGGAGATCCTGTCCCGGCGTTCGAAGAACAACCCGGTCCTGATCGGGGAGCCGGGGGTGGGCAAGACCGCGATCGTCGAGGGGCTGGCGCAGCGCATCGTGGCGGGTGATGTCCCCCGGACGCTGGAGGGCAGGCGGGTGGTGGAACTGGACCTGGCCGGGCTGGTGGCCGGGTCGAAGTACCGGGGGGAGTTCGAGGAGCGGTTGAAGAAGGTGATCGACGAGGTCACCGGGGCGGCGGACCGGGTGATCCTGTTCGTGGACGAGTTGCACACGGTGGTCGGGGCGGGCTCGGGGGGTGAGGGGTCGATGGACGCGGGCAACATCCTCAAGCCGGCGCTGGCCCGCGGCGAGTTGCACGTCGTCGGCGCGACCACGCTGGACGAGTACCGCCGCCATGTGGAGAAGGACGCGGCGCTGGAGCGCCGGTTCCAGCCGGTGCAGGTGCCCGAGCCCAGCGTGGAGGAGACGGTCCTGATTCTGGAGGGGTTGCGGGACGCGTACGAGGCGCATCACCAGGTGCGGTTCTCCGATGGGGCGTTGGTGGCGGCGGCGCAGTTGTCGGACCGCTACATCGCCGACCGGTTCCTGCCGGACAAGGCGATCGATCTGGTCGACCAGGCCGGCGCCCGGGTGCGGTTGCGCGCACGGGGCAAGTCGAAGGAGGTCCAGGACCGTGAGGACCGTCTGGCGCGGTTGAACCGGGAGAAGGACGAGGCGGTGCGGGCCGAGGAGTTCGACCGCGCCCAGGAGCTGAAGGCGGCGATCGCCGAGCTGGAGAACGAGATCGCCGAGGTCGAGGAGCGGCGTGAGGGCGTCGTCGAGGTGACCGAGCAGGACATCGCCGACATCGTCGCGCGGCGGACCGGCATCCCGGTGGCGCAGTTGACGCGCAGTGAGCGGGAGCGGCTGCTCGCGTTGGAGGATGCGCTGCACGACCGGGTGGTGGGGCAGGACGAGGCGGTGCTGGCGGTCGCGCAGGCGGTGCGGCGCAGCCGGGCGGGGATGGGGGATCCGGGGCGGCCGGTGGGTTCGTTCCTGTTCCTCGGGCCGACCGGAGTGGGCAAGACCGAGTTGGCGAAGGCCCTGGCGGAGCTGCTGTTCGGGGACGAGGACCGGTTGGTCCGGTTCGACATGAGTGAGTTCCAGGAGAAGCACACGGTGTCGCGGCTGGTGGGCTCCCCGCCCGGTTATGTGGGATATGAGGAGGCGGGGCAGCTGACGGAGCGGGTGCGTCGTCAGCCGTACAGCGTGGTGCTGTTCGACGAGGTCGAGAAGGCGCACCCGGATGTGTTCCACACGTTGTTGCAGGTGTTGGACGACGGCCGGTTGACGGATGCTCAGGGCCGGACGGTGGACTTCAGCAACACGGTGGTGATCATGACGAGCAACATCGGCTCGCCGTTGATCCTGGCGCATCACGGGGATGTGGCGGAGATCCGGGAGCAGTTGCAGGCGGCGTTGCTGGCGCAGTTCCCGCCGGAGTTCCTGAACCGGATCGACGAGACGATCGTGTTCCATGCGCTGACCGAGCAGGACCTGTCGTCGGTGGTGGACCTGCTGCTGGAGCACAGCCGGCGGCGGGTGCGTGCGCAGGGGATGGAGCTGGAGGTGACCGAGGCGGCGAAGCGGCTGCTGGTGGCGCACGGATACAAGCCGGAGTTCGGGGCCCGGCCGTTGCGGCGGACCATCCAGACCGAGCTGGACAACCGGATCGCCACCCTGGTCCTGGCCGGGGAGGCGGACCCGGGCGACACCATCGTCGCCGACGTCAAGGACGACTCCCTGCACCTGACCGTCCGTCACCCCGAAGGCGCCGGCGACGAGTCCCGGAGCCCCGAGCACGACACACCGCCCGCGGCCGACCGGATCCCCGAAGAGCAGTAGGCCGGGGACCCGGCGCACACACCGCCGTGTCCCGCCGCCGAGCGCAACGACGAACGGGACAGGCAGGGCTCCTGCTCCACCGAAGAAAGTCAGAGGGCGCACGTGATGAGCACCTCCGAGGCCAACGAGTCGCCGGCGGACGTCGAGTCCCGGGTCGGGTCCACTCCCGAGGGCGCGCCGGAGTTCCACCCGTACCGTCACCCGGCGGCGGGCTGGGGCGCGGCCAAGAGCGTGACCCGGTTCCTCGCCCGCGAGGGCGAGTGGGTGGACGGGCCACGGGCGATCATGAAGATGAACCACGAGAACGGCGGCTTCGACTGCCCCGGCTGCGCCTGGCCCGACGACATCAAGGGCCTCAGGCTCGACCTGTGCGAGAACGGCATCAAGCACGTCACCTGGGAGATGACCCGCAAGCGCGTCGATCGCGCGTACTTCGCCGCCCACACCGTGACCGAGCTGTCCGGCTGGAGCGACTTCGCCCTGGAGGACCAGGGGCGGCTGACCGAGCCGATGGTCTACGACCCGGCCACCGACCACTACGTCCCCATCAGCTGGCACGACGCCTTCGCCCTCTTCGGGCGCGTGGTACGGGAGTTGGACTCGCCGGACCGGGCCGCCTTCTACACCTCCGGACGGCTGGGCAACGAGGCCACCTTCCTCTACCAGTTGATGGCCCGTGAGCTGGGCACCAACAACCTGCCCGACTGCTCCAACATGTGCCACGAGGCCAGCGGCCGCGCCCTGCAGGCCGCCCTCGGGACCGGGAAGGGCACGGTGGACCTCAAGGACTGGGAGACCACCGACGCCCTGTTCATCCTCGGCGTCAACGCCGCCTCCAACGCCCCGCGGATGCTGACCGCCCTCGCCGAGGCCTACCGGCGCGGCACGCAGATCGTGCACATCAACCCCCTGATCGAGGCCGCCGCCCGGCGCACGATCATCCCGCACGACTTCGTCGACATGGCCCTGAACAAGTCCACCCGCACCAGCACGCTGAACCTGCAGGTCCGCATCGGCGGCGACATGGCGCTGCTGCGCGGCATGGCCAAGGCGGTACTGGAACAGGCGAGGACCGACCCGAAGGCGCTGGACCAGCTGTTCATCGACCGGCACACCATCGGCTTCGAGGACTACCGCAAGCTGGTCGAGGCCACCTCCTGGGACGAGATCGAGCGGCAGTCGGGTGTGCCGCGCGACCGGATCCTGAAGGCGGCCCGGGTCTACCGTGACGCCGACCGGTCCATCGTCAGCTGGTGCCTGGGCGTCACCCAGCACGAGCACGGCGTGGACACCGTGCGCGAGATCGTCAACCTGCTGCTCCTGCGCGGCAACCTGGGCCGCGAGGGCGCCGGGCCGTCCCCGGTGCGCGGGCACTCCAACGTCCAGGGCAACCGCACCTGCGGCATCGACCACCGGCCCACCCAGGAGTTCCTGGACCGGCTCGGCGAGCTGTGCGGCATCGACCCGCCCCGCGCGCACGGCAAGGACACCGTCGCCACGATCGAGGCCATGCACCGCGGCGAGATCCAGGTCTTCGTCGGCATGGGCGGCAACTTCGCGCTCGCCGCCCCGGACACCGCGTACACCTACGAGGGCCTGCGCAACTGCGAGTTGACCGTGCAGGTGTCCACCAAGCTCAACCGCAGCCACCTCGTCCACGGCCGCCGGGCGCTGATCCTGCCCTGCCTCGGCCGCACCGAGAAGGACGTGCAGCGTGCGGGCGAACAGGAGACCTCGGTCGAGGACTCGATGAGCATGGTCCACCTGTCCAAGGGCATGAAACGCCCCGCCTCACCGCACCTGCTCTCCGAACCGGCGATCATCGCGGGCCTGGCCCGTGCGGCGCTGCCGGACAGCACCACCCCCTGGCAGTGGTACGTCGAGGACTACGACCGCATCCGCGACACCATGGCCCAAGTCCTGGACGGCTTCGAGGACTTCAACCGCCGGGTGCGCCTCCCGCTCGGCTTCCGGATCAAGCAGCCCGCCCGCGAACTGGTCTTCCTCACCCCCTCAGGCAAGGCCGAGTTCTCCGCGGCCCCGCTGCCCGACGTCATCCCCGCCCCCGGCACCCTGGCCCTGGGCACCATGCGCTCCCACGACCAGTGGAACACCACCATCTACTCCGACAACGACCGCTACCGCGGCATCAGGAACCTGCGCACGCTGGTCTTCATGAACCCCGACGACATGCGCGAACGCGGCATCACCGAGTTCGACCCGGTCGACGTCACCAGCACCGCCCGCGACGGCAGCACCCGCTCCCTCACCGGCTACCTCGCCGTCCCCTACGACATCCCCCGCGGCTGCGCCGCCGGCTACATGCCCGAGATGAACGTCCTCTGCGCCATCGGCGACTACAGCACCCAGAGCGACCAGCCCCTCATGAAGCACCTCAGGGTCACCGTGGAGAAGTCCGCGGACCCGGCGAGGACGCGGTCGTGACGACTCGTCAGGCCGACGACGGCGCCCTCGGCTACGGCTCACCCTCGGTGCCCCACGCACTGCAGGTCTTCCGCGAGGTCCGCGACCTTGGCAGCGCCGACGAGGACCAGGGCCGGGGGGCCAGCACCGAGCTGCCCACCTGGACCAGCTCCGCCTCGGATCCGTCCGGCCAGGGCTCGCTCGGCATCCGCGACCTGAAGCACCGTGAGGAGCACCACCGTGGACAACCCGCACCGCTCACTCGCCCCCGTCCCGGAGGCGGCGTGGGCAGATCTGGACGGCCCGGCACCCGGCATGGGCACGCGGCACCATCGGCGCGTTGATGCCGGGACGGGGTAACCCGGCCTGCCGGCCGAGCGCGCACGGCCACGGCCGGAACGGAGCCGGCGTCGATCCGGTGGGAATCCGCGTGCGGCCGCCTTCGACGAGGCCGCACGGGGTAGGTTCGGAACACAGGCCTGGCTTGCGTCCGCTGGGGGGAACCGATGGGCTCGCCGAAGAGGATGGTCAGGCACGCGGCTCGGGAGCACCGGTTCCTGACCCTTGACGATCTCGACGCCTTCCTTCAGGACGCCCGCCTGAGCGGAGCGCGCGGCAGGGAGGCCATCCACATCGGCGGCCACCTCTGGAACGCGGCGCTGCGCAAGGTCAGGGTCGAGGTGACCCCGACGGGTTCCGGCTACCCGGTGACGGCGTACGTCGAGCCCCCCGCGGCAGCGGCGCGGGCGCTGCGACGCCACTACAGCCCGCACGAGGTCCAGGTACTCGCTCGCCTCCTCACCCAGGGCGCCTCTCCCAACCGGACGCCGACGCCCAGGCAGTCGGACACGGTCCGCCGCAAGGCGGTGGTCGAGTACCAGGCGCCTGGGAAGCGGACACTGACCCTGGACGAGATCGCCGCATTCGCCCAGGAGGCCGACCGGTTGGGAGCCCGCAGCAGCCGGCACATCGAGGGCCAGCCCAAGCTCCTGGGCAACGGACTGAAATGGATCAGCGTCGTCCTCGAGAACAGGCCCGCCCCCATGCCGGTGACGGTGTGCCTGGAGAGCCCCGCGGCCACGGCCGCTGCTCTTCGGCGCGGTCTTCGCCTGCGCGACGTCCGCGAACTGGCTCGTCTCCTTGCGGTGGAAGACGCCCCGGCCCTCGATGAGCCTGCGCCGGCCGGTCGCGGCGGGCAACCCCGGCAACAGCCCCTGGGCGAAAGCGGACTGTCGGTCACGCGGAAGGTGAAGGTCGAGCACGAGACAGAGCTGGACCTGAGTCTGGACGACGTCGCCGTGTTCATCCGGGAGGCCCGGCGGCTTGGCGCCACCGGTGGCGAGATCGTCAAGGCAGGGACGCCCCCGAGGTACCACGGGCCGACACTGTGGAACATCAGCGTGGAGGTCGAACTGCCCCCTGCCGACCGCGTCGTGAGCAGGGTGCGCAACGACGTCCACCGGCTTGCGGAAGCGGCCGAGGTGGTGCGACGCCATCTCGGTCCCGATGACGTCCTGAAGCTGGTCTCCCTCCTCGTCGCGGACGGTGTGCCGACTTCCGGGTCGCCGTTCCCTGCCGAGGGAGCAGCACCGCGCTCGCCTGGCCGGCGGCGCGGCGAACGGGCGGTCACGACAAGGAAGGTGAAGGTCGAGCACCCCTCGCGACACCACAGTCTCACCCTGGGCGAAGTGCACCGCTTCATCCACCTCGCCGACCAGGCCGGTGCCCTGGGCGGCGAGATCGTCACCGACCCGAGCAACAACTGGGAGCCGTTGAGCCTGTGCCTCGACGTCGAACTGGGGCCTCTGGAGCGCCTGGTGGCGAATGCCCGCGTCGATCTCCCGCAGCACACGGCCAGGGCCTTGCGGAGCGTCCTCGACTCCGACGACCTGCGAGAGCTGGCTCGGCGCCTTGCGCCAGACCGTGTGCGCGAGGTGAGCCCCTCCGTTGCCGACGAGGCGAAGCCACCCCGGCCGTCCTAGCGAGGCACGGGCCGCGCTTCCTGCGGCCGGACGTCAGTCGCTTGCCGCTCGCATGCGTGGCACCGGTCGGTCGTTCTGCAGGTCCAGCAGGTGTTTGAAGATGCCTGCGGTGGTGCTCAGTTCGGCGAAGGTGCCTTCCTGGGCGATGCGTCCGGCGTCCAGGACCACGATGCGGTCGGCGATGCTGGCGTTGAAGAGATTGTGGGTGACCAGGATGGTCGCCGACGTTGCGGCACTGTGGCGCAGGCCCATGAAGATGGTGTGCTCGGCCTGGGGGTCGAGGGCGCTGGTGGGCTCGTCGAGGATGAGCAGCCCGCCCTGCCGGTAGATGCCCCGGGCCACGGCGAGGCGTTGCCACTGGCCGCTGGAGAGGGCGACGCCGCCGAAGAACTCGCGTGCCAGCAGCGTCCCGAGGCCGTTGCGGAGGCCCGCGATCACCTCGTCGGCGCCGCTGGCTGCGGCGGCGCGCAGGACGGCTTCGTCGCCGTCGTCGGGGCGGGTGCGTCCGAGGTGGATGTTCTCGCGGGCGGTGAGCGGCCAGCGGGCGTATTCCTGGGGGACGACCGCGACGTGTTGCCACATGGCGCGCGGGTCCAGGTCGCGGGTGTCGCGGCCGTCCCACTCCACCGCGCCGCCGGTCGGCAGGTAGAGGCCCGAGAGCAGCCGCATCAGCGTGGACTTGCCCGACCCGTTGTGACCGATGAGGGCGACGATCTCGCCGCGCCGGATCTCCAGGTCGATGTCGTGCAGGGTCTCGCCGTCCGAGGCCGGGTACTGGAAGGAGACCTTGCGGGCGGCCACGACCGTGGGGCGGTCGGGGACGGCGGTGCCGCGATTGAGGCGCATCGCGGAGGCTTCGCGGACGAAGCCGGACCAGTGGTCGAGGTAGAGGCCGTTGCGGTAGAGCTGTGCCCCGTAGCCGACGATGCCCTGCAGGCTGGTCGAGGCCGCGCGCAGCGCGAACACGGCGGTACCGGCGGATCCGATGCCGATCCGGCCTGCCGACAGCAGCAAGGCGAGCGCGGCCCACACGACGAAGGACGCCAGCCCCGCGGTGGCGGCTCCCAGGACACTGATCCGTGCGGCCCGGCGTACGGCGGCGTGCTCGGCCGCGTCGACCTGGTTGCCGTGTTCGCGGTACTTGGCGAGCAGGTACGGGGCGATGCCGTCGGTGCGGACCTGGTCGGCCTGCCACTTGTCGACCAGGAACCAGCGCAGGAAGTTCATGACCCGCCGCGGGCCGGCGGTGGCGATGACCGCCTCGTAGGAGACCCGGGCCGCGCGGATCGCGGCGATGGCCTGCGGGACCGCGGCTGCCAGGGTGAGGGGGAGCAGCAGCGGGTGCACGAGGGCCAGGACGATCTCGGCGGAGACGAGCGACGCGGTGGCGGCGATCAGGTTCTGGCACTCGCCGATCAGCTCGGCGACCCGCTGCGTGCCGCCTTCCGCGAGGTCCCAACGGTCGTTGTAGCCCGGCAGGTCGTAGGCGGCCAGTTCGGTGTTGGTGGCCGCGTCGAGCAGCATGACCTGGGTCTGCCGGGTGAGCATCGGGGACAGCCGCGCGGAGAGCGCGGTGATGGCGATGCCGAGCAGGGCCCGCAGGCCGGCTGCCGTGGCGATGACCGCGACGGCGGGGGCCGCGTGCCAGAGCTTCGCGGTGATGTGGCCGGAGGAGATCAGCGCCACGATCGTCCGGTTGGTGGCCAGCAGGCCGGCCGCGCCGAGGACCGCGGAGACGACCTGGCAGGCGAGCAGCGCCGCCGAGCCCGCCCGGTCGACCTGCCAGGCCAACCGCATGATCTCCAGGACGAGTTCCGGCAGCCGTTTGGCCATGCCGAGCGTCGTCATCCGGCCGGCGTTGGCGTCGTGGCCTTCCCCCTGCAGGCCGAAGCGCAGCGCCTCGTCCTCGGGTGCGTCGGCTGTGTCCTGCAAGTGTGGTGTGGGCGTGGCCGGTTGCGTCATCGAACCCCCGTGGTCGTGGCCGCCTGCCGCCGGGTCGAGGCCCGAGTCGGCAGTGTGGAAGGTCAGTTGTGTTGGTGCCCGTCGCGGCTGCGGTTCACCCGGCGCCCCGGGGTCGCGGGAAGCGCTATGGGCGCAGTCGGTGGCGAGTTCGGCGCGTCGTCGGTGGGGCGCTGGCTCGACTCAAGCGGCGCGCCTTCATGGCCTGGGCAGATTCGGTTCCCGGAGGGGAGTTGGGAGCGGTTCGGTCGAGCGGCTCTCCGACGGGGCGAGGGATCCCTCATACGGCCAACGCGGGCGCGACCACGGCCGTGAGCCCGGCCTCGATCCTCACCCTGCTGCTCGGCACGGTGGCCGCGCTCGGGGTGTTCAACACCGTGGTGCTGAACACCCATGAGCGCCGCCGTGACCTCGGCATGCTGAAGTCCATCGGCATGACACCCCGTCAGGTGACGGTGATGACCTTCACCTCCATGGCCCCCCTGGGGTTGCTGGGCGGGATCGCCGGGGTGCCGCTGGGCATCCTGGCCCACGCGCTGATCGTGCCGGTCACGGGGCACGCGGGCGGCATCGACTTCCCTGCGTCCATGCGCGACGTCCGGCACGCGGGCAACGTCAGCGCGCCGCTGTTCTGCGGCGTCGTCCTGGCCGTCCTGGGCGTGCTGATCCCGGCCCGGTCCGCGGGGCGGCTGACGATCGCGACGGTGCTGCACAACGAATGACGAGGCACCCGGGTGCTCGTCCAGCCCACGTGTCCGCGCCGGGCGCGGTCACCGGGCGCGCGTGCCGCCGGGCGCGCGCCGCCGGGGTCAACTCCAGGGCAGCGCAAGGGCGGTGGCGGGGAGCACCAGCAGGGCGGTCAGGCCGAGCGTCGCGGTGCGATCGTAGGAGACGATGGCGACGAACTCCCGCAGGGCGGCGGTGAGCCAGTACGGCAACTTCGTGCGCGAGCCGACCACGGTGCCCCGAAGCCCGAGGCGGTCCATGATCAGCGCGACGCGCATGACGTGGAAGTCGCTGGAGACCACGACGACGCGGCGGTCCGTCCTGCCGACGAGTTTCAGCAGGACGGCGCTGTAGGTGAGGTTCTGGTCCGTGTTGTGGGAGTGGTTCTCGCGGTGCACCCGCTCCGCCGGGACGCCGCGTGCGACGGCGTGGCGTGCCATCGCTTCGGCCTCCGACTCCTCCTCGTCCGCACCCTGACCGCCCGAGACGATGAAGACCGGGTCGGCGCCGGCGGCCACGAGCGTGCGGTGGAGGGCGACGGCCCGGTCCAGCCGGTGGGCGAGCAGCGGGGTGATCTTCCCGTCCTCCAGGCCCGCGCCGAGGACGATGATGCTGTCCGCGCGGCCGCGCAGGCGCTGCCTTCCTCGTAGCGCGGTGGAGCACAGGAAGCAGACGAAGAAGGCGGTGACATAGACGGTCAGGAGCGCGAGGAGCAGCCACGCCGGGGCCGGCGGGCGGTGCGTCCGCCTGCCGTCGAGGCTGATCGCCCCCACGGCCACCGCGAGCAGGACGCCTGCTGCGAAGGTCGCCGCCTGCGGTGCGGCCAGGCCCTGGCTCCGCATCAGCAGCACCGCGTCGGTGATCAGGAGCAGCGCCAGGGCTACGGCGGCGGCCCCCGCCGCCGCGGCGACCGCCTCCGCGGCCGGGTGCCGGTGCCCGGCGGCCGGCCAGAGGCTGGGCACCAGGGTCATGCCGGCGCAGCTTGCGGCCAGGGCGGTGAGCGCGCAGCGCCGCAGCGGCAGGCGAGTGACCGCCGCCGTCAGGAGGAACGCCACCGCGAGGACCGCGTCCGCGGTGCGCATCGTCATCCGTTCGTCCCCCTCGATTGCGGTGCCTCCGCCCTGCCGGTCTCACCCGCCTGTCTGCCGGCCGACCCTCCGGGTGCCGGTTTCACCAGCGATACCAGCGCCCGCCACCGCTGCCGGAGCGGGCGAAGAAGCCGACCACCCACAGCACCAGCACGATCAGGGCGCCCCACCACAGCACGTGAACGGCGAAGCCGACGCCGCCGAGGATGAGCGCGAGCAACAGAACCAGCAGCAAAGGACCCATGTGTGTCCACCTCCTGGCAGCCCACTTGCCCCGCAAGCCCACGGTCACGCGCACCGATTTCCGGACCCGGGCCTGGCGCTGGTCGATCGTGCCGCCCTGTCCCGTTCGGAAGGGGTCGCTCGGGTGAGTGGTGCGGGAGCCGGGTCGTGTCGCGGCGGGAGTAGGCCGTTGCGGTTCTAGCCTGGCCGCATGGTCGATGTGCAGCTGCCTGAGGATTTGCTTCGGATTCAGCGTGCGCTGGACGCGGCGCTCGCGGAGGAAGCGGCGTTCCGGACGGAGGTCGCCGCGGGTGACGGGGGTGCGACGGCCGTTTCTCCCCGCCCGGAGGTGTTGCGGGGGCCGACGCGGTCGCGGGACCTGTCCGCGGAGCAGCGGGAGCGGTTGCACCGGATCCGGGACCGGATCGACGAGTTGGTGCTGGCCAAGCATCGGCACCCGTTGATGGCCAGGGCCATCGCGGACGGCGACAGGATGACGATGGACAACCTCCTCAAAGCCGCTGCAGCCGAGGGCCCCACGGTCCCGCAGACCTGACCGCCCTGGTCGGCATGCCATGCGGGGCGCATCGGGAATCCGCTGCGCGGCAGTCGTCGCGAGAGGCGGCGGCTGATCGGGCAGCCCGGAGCGCCAGCGCCAGGACAGTCATCGGCCTGCGCTTCCCGCGAGCCCGGGTCAGGTCCGCGTGAGCCTCTCGACGGTCGTGGCGACCGGGGTGATGGCGTCTTCGGCGCGGAGGAGGTGGGCAAGGCGCCGGCCGTGGCGGCGGTAGGCGGGGTCGGTGACCGCCTGCGCCAGCGCCGCGGCCAGCGTCCCGGCGGTCAGGCGGCGCAACGGGACGGCCCGTGGGGCGACGCCGAGGGGTTGACGGAGCCGGGCGGCTCGACACCGGAAGGAGTCACCGGCAAGCCGGACGACGCGCGCGTGGCCCACCGGTTCGCGGTCCACGGCGGCCGGATCGTCCGCTTCGAGCGGTTCGTCGACGCCGTCGAGGTCCGCGACGCGATGACGCCGGACGCCGGAACGCCGGAGAGCAACCGTGCTGAGCTGCCGTCAGGCGCGGCAGCGCAGCATCTCGAGCGGCGGGTGGGTGAGCAGGTCCGCCCAGAACGCCTCGCCGTACTCGCGCAGGCCGGCCTCGGAGACGTGCAGCGGGACCCACTCGAGGTCACGGAATCCGGCCGCACGCAGGCAGTCCTCGTAGACCTCGCGACGCGGGGCGGTGGCGACGATGCTGATCGGCTGCGGCTCGAGGAAGGCCGTGACCCGCACCTGCGGGCCGGTCCCGAGTTCCGTGCCGGTCGGCTCGCAGCGGAACCCGTACGTCTCCAGGGAGGCGCAGTCGAACCGGTAGTCGGGCTTCTGCGCGAGGACGAAGAACTGCCCGTCCGGCACCAGGTTGCGGTGGACGGCGCGGCACATCCGCTCCATGGTCACGACGTCCTCGGCGTAGTTGAGGCACTGGACGCCCAGCGCCACGTCGAACGCCTGCTCCAGTGGCGGCAGTTCGGCCACGTCGCCGACCTCGTAGCGGATGCCCAGCGGGTCCCGTCGCTCGATCTCCCGTGCGGCAGCGACCATTTCGACGGATATGTCGACGCCGAACACGTCCGACGCGCCCCGCCGACGGAACTCCCGGCTGTAGAAGCCGGTGCCGCAGGCCAGGTCGAGGACCGACCTGCCGCGCACGTCCCCGACCAGTGCCAGGAAGCTCGGCACCTCGCCGTAGCGGGTCAGGGGGAGGGACTTGAAGCCCTCGAAAGCCTCGCCGATTCCGTCGTACTGCTGCCCGCCCATGTGCCGTCCCCTCGTGAACCTCTGCGGTCGTCCGGCCGCAGCGGGAAGTCTGCCTGCGGGACGGCCGCGTCCTGAACTGGCAGAAGGCACATGTCGGCGGCGGGGAACGGGCGTTGGGGCCGGGCGATCGCCCCAGGAGAGGTCACGGGTCTTCCCGGTGGGCGTGCGGCCGCGCTCAGTCGGGGGCGGCGGGCCGTCCCGGGACGACGGGGCGGCCGGTTCGCGGACCGGCGCGTCACCGGGGACGCCCGCGCCCTCGCCGGTCCGGGCGACGGCACCTGCCGCATCCGGCCCTTTTCGTCCGGGGAATCCGGGGCAGAGGCCCGGTATGGGCATCCCCAGCCCGACCGGTGCGCCGTCGCGGCGGCTGTCGCCGGCACCGGAGAACGTCGCGCTGGCCCGGCGGTTCGTGCGGTCGGTGCTCGGTTCCGTCACGCCCGACGTGGTGGACACCGCCGAGCTGCTGGTCGGCGAGCTGGCGACCAACGCGGTCCTGCACGCGCGCACCGAGTTCGAGGTCCGGGCCTGGGCGGACGCGGGACGGGTCCAGGTGCGGGTCAGCGACCTGCGGCCGGAGGCGGGACTCGTGCCGCACGAGCACCACCCCTACGCCTGCACGGGGAGGGGCCTGGCCCTGATGGAGGAGCTGGCGCCGAGCCACGGGGTCCACAGCGGAGCGGACCGCAAGACGGTCTGGTTCGAACTCTGGTCCGAGCAGGCACCGCCGCCGACCTCCGCCTGGGAGGTCGTCGCCCCGGCCGGGCGCACCGTGAACGTGACGCTGGTGGACGTGCCCTACGCCCTCTACTGGGCGGCGCAGCAGCACTGGGAGGGGCTGCTGCGCGAGCTGTACCTGGCCGAGCGCGTCGACGGCCGGCAGACCGCCGTCCTGCCGGCGGACCTCGCCCTGGCCCAGGACGTGAGCAACCTGGTCTGCGCCAGCATGACCGCTGCGGTGCAGCAGGAGACCCCCGACAGCTCGACACTCTCCCTGCTCGTCGCCTTCCCCGCGGGCGCCGCCCCCGGCGTGGTGACACTGCGTCACGTCCTCGACAGGGCCGAGGCCGCGGCCCAGCAGGGGAGCCTGCTCGCCCTCCCGGCGCTGCCGCAGATCAGGGCCTTCCGCGACTGGCTGTTCGGGCAGATCGCCGGGCAGCTGACCGGCGGCGACCCCACCGCCTGGACGCTGACTCCGGGCGCTCCCGGCGACACCCCGACCGAGCTGTCCCCCTGGGACGCCGGTGAGGTGGTGGCGGCCGGGGTGCCGACCATCGCGGCCGACGACCTCAACCGGATCATCGCGGTGAACACCCCCGCGGCGAACCTGCTGGGCTGGTCGGCCGCTGACCTGATCGGCCAACGGCTGACCGTGCTGATCCCGGAGCACCTGCGCGACCGCCACGTCAACGCCTTCACCTCCCTGCTGCTGACCGGGCAGCCGCGGATCCTGGGCCGGTCGATCCCCCTCCCCGCGCTGCACCGCGACGGTCGGCTGATCCCCATCCGGCTGCACATCCAGACCCAGGAGGCGGTCGACGGCCGCACGGTGTTCGTCGCGCAGCTCACCGCGCGCACGGCTCCGCCCGGGCCGCTCCCGGTCCCGCCCGCCGGCCGGTACGCGACCCGGCCGGAACCCGGCCCCGTGCACCTGCCGACCACCACGAAGCGCACGAAGCGGGCGAGCGTCGACCGGGCGGCCCTGGACCGGCTGTCCCTGCTCGCCGACACCGGCAGCGCGCTGACCAGCACGCTGAACCTGGAGGAGGGGCTGCGGCGGGTCTGCCACGTGCTGACCCAGCGGCTGGCCGACTGGTGCGTGGTCGACCTCGTGGACGAGCAGGGCCGGGTGGACCGCGTCTGCATCGTCCACCGGGACCCCCGGGTCCAGGTGGACGAGGCGCACCTCGGCAGGCTCCCGCCCGTCTGCGACGACACGCGCGGATCCCTGCCCCGCGTGCTGCGCGGCGCGGGCCCGCTGCTGGTCACCCGGATCCCGCCGCTGAGCGGTGCTCAAAGCGCCCTCGAAATACGTCAGTTGGAGCTCTTCGAGGAACTGGGCGGCCGTTCCGCGGTGCTGGCCCCGCTGCGGGCGCGGCGGGAGGTCCTCGGCGCCCTCACGCTGGCCCGCACCCGGGACGAGCACCCGTTCTCCAAGGAGGACGTCCAGCTGGTCGCGGAGCTGGCCCGCGGCATCGCCCTCGGGGTGGACAACGCACGGCTGCACCAGCAGACCCAGTACACCGCCGAGCACCTCCAGCGGGCCCTGCTGCCGGACCTGCCCGAGGTCGACCACCTGGAGCTGGTCGCCCGGTACGTCCCCTCCAGCACCAACGCCGAGGTCGGCGGGGACTGGTACGACGCCTTCGCCCTGCCCGGCGGCGAGACCGTGCTGGTGATCGGGGACGTGGCCGGACACGACCTGCGCGCCGCCGTTTTCATGAGCACGCTGCGCAACATGCTCCGCGGCTTCGCCGTCGACCAGCAGGAGCCGCCCAGCGACGTGCTGCGCCGGCTCGACCGAGCCAGCCACCTCCTCTACCCGCAGTCCACCGCCAGCTGCGTCTACGCCCTGGTCAGCGCGGAGGACGGCGGCCGGTCGGAGCTGCGCCACTCCTCGGCCGGGCACCTGCCGCCTCTGCTCATCACGCGTGAGGGCGCGACGCGCTACCTGGACACCGGACCCGGCCTGCTGCTCGGCGTGGAGCCGGACCTGCCCCGCAACACCGGGTACGACGAACTGCCGCCTCACTCCACGCTGTTGCTCTACACCGACGGGCTCATCGAACGCCGCGGAGAACCCCTCGACGACGCCATGGCCCGGCTCAGCCGGCACACCGCCGCCCTCGCGCAGGCCCCGCTCGACGTCTTCTGCGACGAGCTGATCATCACCCTCGGCGCGGACAGCACCGACGACATCGCGCTGCTCGCCGTGCGGCCGCTCCGCTGACCGCTGCCGCGGCCCGTCGCCGTCTCAGCTCCAGTCGAGCCGCGTGGCCCGGCCCTGGGCGCGGCCCGCGTGGGCGGCCGGGGTGCGCGTGCCGGGGTCGAGCGGGTTGCTGCCGATGGCCTCCGTCGAGGCCGCGTCCGGGACGATCACCGCGACCCGCGCGCCCTCCTTCCGCAGCGCGGCCACCACGTCCTCGAACGGGCCCAGCGCCCGTGGCATGACCTCGGGCGGCAGCGGCAGCACGATCAGGACCCGCTCCGCACCGGTGCCGAGGGCGAGTTGGGCGTTGTCGTTGGAGAGGATGCCTCCGTCGATGCAGCGGCGTCCGCCGTCCACCGTCGCGGGAGGCCAGACCATGGGCACCGCGCAACTGGCTGCGACCGCGTCCACCAGGGGGACGCCGCACTCCCGGTCGAGGACCAGCGGCTCGCCCGACTCCGCGTCCACCGCGACGATCAGCAACCGCTGCCGCACCGGCCACTGGTGCACGGGCAGCCGTGAGGCGATCACGGCACGGCGCTCCGCCTCGGGGACCGTCTCCGCGGCGAGCGCGAGCGCTCCGGCGCGCCTGCGCATGTCGGCCGGGGACGCCGACTCGGCGGCGACGGCCGCCCACTTCCCCAGGAAGGACTCGGCGTCGAACTCGACGGCGATCTCGTCCGCCTGCAGCGCCGGATCGGCCTGACGGGCGAACAGTTCCTCGAAGCCCAGCCCGGACGTCAGCTGCGCGCCGACCGTGGACCCGGCCGAGGTGCCGATGACGGTCTCCGCCGTCCGCAGGTCGAGCCCCGCGTCGGCCAGGCCCGCCAGCAGGCCGGTCATCCAGGCGATCCCGGCGACGCCTCCGCCGCCGAGAACGAGCGTGGTGCGGGGCGCTGCGGTCATCAGTTCCTCCAGGAGATCCGGTGCGGCCTTCGTCGATCATGCTGCCAGCAACGGCCGCGGCCATGATCGGAAACGACGGAAACGATCGAACGGAGATGCTCCGGCGCCGGAATCGCTCACCCTCCGATGCCTCCGCAGTCCGATCCGGCTGACCGCCCGCACGCTGGAGTCGTTCCCGTCCGGCTCCCACCGGAGCCGGCGCCGAAGCCAGGAGGCAACGATGAACGACGCCCGCATCCTCGACGCCATGACCGACGCCGTCCAGGCGACAGGCGCCCTGCTGCTCGGCCTCGAGCGGCCGAAGCGGCCGGCAGCCGACCGCGCGGAGACCGAGCGCCGCTTCGCGGCTCTCGACCGGCTCGCCCTCGATCCGCTCCGCGAGCGCCTCGCCGACGTGAGCCCGAACGCCGTCTGGACCGACGAGATGGACACCCGCGTGCCGGCCCGGGGCGACGCCTGGGTCGCCGACGCGATGGACGGCGCGGTCCAGTACCTGCAGGGGCTGCCGCACTGGTGCGTGTCGCTCACCCTGGTCCGCGACCGGCAGGCACAGGCCGTCGTCCTGCACAACCCGCCGCTGGGGGAGACCTGCACCGCCGCGCGCGGCCAAGGAGCGTTCCGGAACGGTGAGGTCCTGGTCCCCTCGGCCAAGCAGGATCTCGGTGTGGCCCTGCTCGGCACCAGCCACCCGCCCACCGTCGCCCGCGAACCCGAGGCGGTCGAGGCCGCCGGACGCTCGTTGAGCGCACTGCTGCCGCACGTCGGCGCCGTGCGCAACCTCGGCCCGACCTCCTGGCAGATCGCCGACACCGCCGCCGGGCGGATGGACGGTTTCTGGCAGTTCGGCACCGACGACACCAACCTGCTCGGCCCCGCTCTGGTGGCCACCGAGGCGGGCCTGACCGTCACCGACCTCGACGGCCGCCCCTGGTCCGCCGGTGCACGCAGCTTCCTCGCCGCGCCCGCGCCGCTGCACGACCTGATCCTCCGCGCGGTCAACACCGGGGCTACGGCAGACTGCTGACCGTGCGTCAACCGGACCGACCTGCCGCCCCCGCCGTCCTCTCCGTGACCGACCAGCGCATCGTGGCGGCGCTCCAGTGCGACGGCAGGGCCCCGGCGGAGCGCATCGCGTCCGTGCTCGGGCTGGGCGTGCGCGACGTCCAGCGCAGGATCCGGACGCTCGCGGCCGACGGCACGGCGCGCGTGGTCGCCCGGCCACCCCTGCCGCCGGACACTGGGGGCGTGCTGCTGCGCGTCAAGGTGCTGCGCGGCCGGCTCGACCAGATCACCGCCGCGCTGGCGGCCCGCGACGACATCCCCTTCGTCGATGTCTCGGCGGCAGGCGACGAGATCTCCGCCGTCCAGCTCACCCGCGAGGACCGCCCCGGTAACCGGCTGCTCTTCCAGCAGCTGCCTGCCACCAGCGCCGTCACCTCGGTCGAGGCCCAGACCGTCCTGCACCTGTTCGGCGACGCGGCGGGCTGGCGGCTGGACCGGCTCACCACGGCCGAGCGGTCCGCCCTCACCCCTCCCGGCGCGCCCCGCCCCTCGTCCGCCGCAGAGCCCTTCGACAACACGGACGCCGCCCTCGCCCAGCTGCTCGCCGAGGACGGCCGGACCACCGCGGCCGCCGCCGCGGCCCGGACCGGACACCCGGAGTCCACCGTGCGGCGGCGGATCACCCGGTTGCTGGGGGAGGGCCGGCTGCGCCTGGAGGTGGTCACCGATCCCCGGCGGCTCGGGCTCCGCGTGGACGCGAACGTGTCACTGCAGCTCCCGCCGGACCGCCTGGACGCCGCCGGCCGGGCGCTCGCGGCGCATCCGGCGGTGCACGGGGTGATGGCGACGACGGGACGCAGCAACCTGAGCGCGGCCCTGTGGCTGGCCGACCACGAGGCCCTCTACCGCTTCCTCAGCCGCGACCTGACCGGCCTGGGCGTCACCGCGGTCGAGACCTTCCTCGTCGGACGGGCCGTCAAGAGGCCCGGGCACGCCGCCGCTTGAGCCGGGACGGTCGCGTCACCGGTACCGACCTGCCCCGGCCTGGTCCCCGGCCCGGTCCCCGGCGTGGTCCCCGGCCTGGTCCCCGACCTGTCCGCAGGACGGGAGGCACCTGCACTCCGGCGGCGCGACCTGACATCATGTGAGCGCTCACACAGACCTGGGAGGGCCTAGATGACCGTCAGTCAGCTGTTCCTGCACCACGAGGCGCACGGCCTCCTGCCCGACGGCCGGGAGCTGACCCGGTGGACCTTCGGCAGCAGGAACGGCGTACGCGCCGAGGTGGTCGACCTCGGCGCCCGACTGCACGCCCTGCACGTGCCGGACCGGAACGGCGACTTCGCCGATGTCGTGCTCAGCCCCGCCGACCCCGCCGACCTCCTCGGGAAGGCCGCCTACTTCGGCGCGACGGTCGGCCGCTTCGCCAACCGCATCGCCGGCGGCGAGCTGGTGCTGGACGGCGTGCGCCACGCGCTGGACACCCAGCCCGACGGCACCGCCCTGCACGGCGGCCCCGACGGCTACGACTCCCGGCTGTGGACGGCCCTCCCGCTCGCCACCGACACCCAGGTCGGCGTCCGCTTCACCCTGCACAGCCCCGACGGCGACCAGGGCCACCCGGGCGCGCTCGACGTCACCGTGGACTACCTGCTGGACGCGGACGGCGAACTGCGCATCGAGTACCACGCCGTCACCGACGCACCGACGGTCGTCAACCTGACCAACCACGCCTACGTCAACCTCGCGGGCGCCGGGCGGGGGACCGTGCACGACCACGTGCTCCAGGTCGACGCCGACGCCTACCTGCCCGTCGGCCCCGGTCTCATCCCCCGGGGCGCACCGGCCCCGGTCGAAGGCACCCCCTTCGACCTGCGCGAGCCCCGGCAGATCGGCCAGGCGCTGGAGGCAGGTGCCGAACACGAGCAACTCGCCTCCGGCGACGGCGGGTTCGACCACTGCTGGGTGCTTCGCGGCGGGGGGACCGGGAGTGCGGGCGGAGTCGAGGTGAGCGCGGATCGCGTCCTGCGCCGCGCCGCGCTGCTGCACCACCCGGCAACCGGGCGGGTCCTGGAGGTCCGCACCACTGAGCCGGGCATCCAGGTCTACACGGCGGGCGGCTTCGACGGCAGCATCGCCCGGGCGGACGGCACGAAGTACGGCCCCTTCGCCGGGGTCGCCCTGGAGACCCAGCACTTCCCGGACTCCCCGCACCACCCCGAGTACCCGAGCACGGTGCTGCGACCGGGCGAGGAGTTCCGATCCACGACGGTGTATGCGTGCTCGGTCGACGTGGCGGGGGCGGGTGCGGGTGCCCGGGCCGGTGCCGGTGCGGGTGCGGGGGAGATGGGGGAGACGGAGGACCGCTGAGCCAGGGCGCGCCAGCGGCCTCAGGAGGGGCGCGGCGTCGCCTTGTGGTTGCAACGGCCTTCCCCGTTGGGCGAGTTGCTCGCCGTGCTGCTGAATGGAAAATCGGGCTGCGGGAGGGC
>NZ_JBHSQJ010000047.1:0-26379 GCF_042658505.1 Streptacidiphilus monticola
GCCCGCAGCGTCGCCGCCGCGGTGGCGGCCGGGCTGCTCGCCGCGGGCGCGCTGGTGCGCGGCGCGGAGGAGGTCGGCGTCGTGCGGGTACGCGCCGGCGTGGAGGCCGACGGCGCGGCGGAGCTCCGCGCCGGGCTGGCCGACGCGCTCGGCGACGGTGTGGCCGCAGGTGCCGAAGTCACGCTCGCCGCAGGCGAGTCGACGGGAGCCACCGGCACGGACGCCCCCTGCCGGGCGGCCGTGGACGACGTGTCCGGCGTCAGCAGCGCCCAGCCCAGCACCGCGGCCGCCACGACGCAGCCCAGCAGCGCGACCGGCAGCACCCCGACCCGACGCCGCCGCCGTGCGTGAGCGCGCGGCGCCTCCCTGGGCGGGACGAGCGTGAAGTACGCGGCGTCCCACTCCGGTGTCCCGGGCATCCCCTCTGTCCCCCCGACGGCGGGAATCTCCTCGGTCGCGCTGTCCTCGTGCATGCCCTTCCCCTGCTCGGTCCCGGCACATTCTGTCGAAGCCGCCCCGGCCCGCGCCAGCGGGACGCGCAGGTCAGCACGGGTCCGCGGGTGCGGATCAACGCAGCACGGCGGCCAGCAGGTCCGCGCCGAGGGCGGTGGTGGCGGGCAGGTCCAGGGCGTAGTGGACGTAGCGGCCGCGCCGGTCGGCGGTCAGCAGTCCGGCGCGGCGGAGCACCGCGAGGTGGCGGGAGACCTCAGGGGGCGTCAACTCCCAGGCGCGGGCGAGCTCCCCCGTGGTGTGCGGCCCGCGGGCCAGCGTGCGGACCAGGCGCAGCCGGACCGGGTGGGCGAGCGCCTCCAGCCGCAGCCGCACCGTCTCCAGCGGCACGGCCGCCACCGGCCGCCCCGCCTCCGCGGCGGGGTACTGCACGACCGGCTGCCAGCCGGCGGCATGCACGGCGACCAGGTGCGGGTGGCCGAAGAGGCTCGGCAGGAAGGTGACCCCCGCCTCCCCCGCCCCCGTCGCGTTGTCCTGCAGCTTGTCGAGGACGATGCAGCCCCCGTCGTCGGTCAGCGCCACGGCCCCCGACACGGACGCCAGCGCCGCGCCCAGCCCCTGACGTGCCCTCAGGTCGGCTTTGAGTCGCAGGTCCTGGGCCAGCTGCGCCAGGATCCCCGGCCAGGCCGCGTCGAAGAAGGCGTCGGCGCACTGCTCCAGCGTCTCCCGCACCCGTGCCCGGACCGCGCCCGGATCCGCCAGCAGCCGTTCCGCGAACGCCTCCTGCCGCGCGCCGCGCGCCTGGGCGCGGTCGAGCGCGTCCTCCCGGGCGGCGGCGACGCGCAACGGCGACCGGCCGCCGAAGCGGACGCGGTTGCTGCCGCAGGTGGTGACCAACGCGGCGAGGGTGTAGCGCTCGTCGTCGATGCGGTCCACGTCGTCCAGCTCGTCGGCGAGCGTGGCCCGGGGCCGGGCCGGAACGAGGAAGTCCGCGCGCGAGGACCGCCACAGGAACTCCGCCTCCTGCAAGCGCTCCGCCAGCTCCGGCCGCAGCGCCGCGCGGACCCCCGCCGCCCACGCGGCCAGCCGCGGATGGTGCTCCGGGGCGGCCAGCACGTGCAGCATCGCGGTCAGCTCCGCGAGCGGCGAGGCGGCGAAGCGGATCCGCTCGGGCGGGGTGCCGGTCAGGTCGATGCGCAGGGTCACGCCTCCATCGTGCCTGGTCGCCCCGGTCTGCCCGGCGTCGGTTGACGGTAGTCGTCAATCGACGTGACCCCGGCGGCAGCGGCCGCGCACCGTGGGCGGCATGACGACGATTCAGATCCGCCCCGGGGACCTGGTCCGCGCCTCGGGCGGCGCCCGCTACGCCCTCGCGCTGGGCGTGGACGCGCTCGGGACGGGCATGCTCCGCCCCTTCCTGCTGCTGTACGGCGTGACCGTGCTCGGCCTCTCCCCGGCGGCGACCGGCCTGTCCATGACGGTCGGCATCGTGGCCGGGCTGGTCTGCGTGCCCGCCGTCGGCCGATGGCTGGACCGGGGCGCGCGCAGCGCGGCGGTCGCCGCGTCGATGCTGGTGCGGGTGGCGGGCGTGCTCACGCTGCTGGCCGCACCGGACGGGAACGCGGTGGTGTTCACGGCCGCCGCCCTGCTCCTCGGCGTCGGCAACCAGGCATGGCCCGCCGCCCACGCGGCGCTGGTGGCCACGCTCGCCCAGGGCCGGACGCGGGACGCCGCACTGGCCGCCGGGCGCTCGCTGCGCAACGCCGGGCTGGGCGTGGGCGCGCTGGTCGCCGCCGGCTGCCTGGCCGGGGGCGCCCCGGCCTTCCGCGCGCTCGCGGCGGCCTCGGCGCTCGGCTACCTGCTCGCGGCCGTCCTCGCCTGGTCGGTGCGGGTGTCCGCCGACCCGACGGCCCATCAGCAGACGGACCGGGAGCGGGTATCCGGCCCTCGCCTGGGAGCACTGCTGCTGGCGAACATCGCCTACGTCTTCTGCCTGAACGTCCCGGAGGTGGCGCTTCCCCTGGTGCTGGTGACCCGGCTGCACGCCTCCCCGGTCTGGTCGGCGGCGGTGTTCGTGGCGAACACGGTTCTGGTGGTGGCGCTCCAGGTGCCGGTGACCGCCTGGATGGCACGCTTCACCCGGCCGACGGCGCTGGCCCTGTCGGGGGTCGTCCTGGCCCTGTCCTACCTGGGCTTCCTCGCCGCCGACCGGCTGGGCGGCTGGGCCGCGGCCGGCATCGCCGCGGTGTCCGTGCTCTGCACGCTGGGCGAGATCGTCTACGCCGGGAGCGCGACCGCGCTCGTCACGGCGGTCACCCCGGCCCCGGTGCTGGGCCGCGCGCTGGCCCGATTCCAGCTCTCGACGGGCTTCGGCCTCGCCGTCTCCCCGGCGGTGATGACCTCCCTCGCCGCACGCGGTCCCGCCGCGCTGTGGGGCACCCTTGCGGCGGGGACGCTGGGCGCGGCCGCCCTCGCGAAGGGACGGCCGAGCCGGGCGGGAGCCGGTTCCAGAGCCGTCAACAAGGGGGCGCACGGCGGGGACTGACGCAGACTCAGCCGCCCCGCGCCGGGCGAGGCGCCACGCCCGGCGGCGGATCGCCGCGCTCGCGGGCCGAGCCGTGGAGCGTGGCCGAGGAGCGCGGGCGTCCCCGGATAGGATCTTGTCGACGTCCGGAGCGGACGATCGGAGCGCACGTCCCGGGCGAAGGGAGAACTCCGTGGAGGGGTTCGATTGGATGACGCACGACGAGCACCGGCCCACCCCCGCCGACCTGCGCACCGATGTACCGTCCACGGCCCGCATGTACGACTACTTCCTCGGCGGCAAGGACAACTTCGAGGTCGACCGGCGGGCCGCCGAGAAGGTGATCCAGGCGTTCCCGGCCATCCTCGACACCACCCGCGCCAACCGGGCCTTCCTCGGCCGCGCCGTCCGCTTCGCCGCCGGGCAGGGGGTGGTCCAGTTCCTCGACATCGGCACCGGTATCCCGACCCAGGCCAACACCGACCAGGTCGCCCACGCCGTCGCCCCCGACGCGCGGGTCCTCTACGTCGACAACGACCCGATCGTGCTGCGCCACGCGGACGCCCTGATGGCCCAGGCCGACGGCCGCAAGCGCACCCGGGTGCTGCTGGGCGACCTGCGCGAGCCGGCGGCGATCCTCGCCGAGGCACGCCAACTCCTGGACTTCTCACAGCCGGTGGCCCTGATGCTGGTGGCCATCCTGCACTTCGTCAAGGACGAGGAGCACCCGCGCGAGATCGTGCGCACGCTGGTCGACGCCCTGCCGTCGGGCAGCATGCTCATCCTGTCCCACGCGACCGGCGACTTCATGCCCGACGCCTCGGTGCAGGTCCACCGCGCCGTCTACGACCGGGCCACCTCGCCGTTCATCGACCGCCCGCGTGCCGAGGTGGCGGCGTTCTTCGACGGACTGGAGCTGGTGGAGCCGGGACTGGTGCAACTGCCTTGGTGGCGCCCGGACGGGCCGGTCCCCGAGGGCTCCGAACGCGTCTCCGGCTGGGCGGGCGTCGGCGTCAAGCGCTGACGCCGGCGCCGCGTTCAGGCCGACGGACGGCCGTCAGCGGCCCGGCCGGCTGCGGCAGACCGTCGGGACGTCGCGACAGGGGTCGCCACGTCGTCGGGCGGCAGTGAGGCCAGGGTGAGCCCGGTGCGCGGGCCGTACCGGACCATGGAGGCGGCCTGCCCCAGCGTCAGCGCCAGCAGCACCACCAGGAGCAGGGAGCGCGTCGGCAGGCTCCATCCCGCCTGCGCGGTGGCGAGTTGGGCCAGTTGCAGCACCAGCAGGCCACGCCCGATCGCCGCCGTCCCGGCGATCAGGGCCTCCTCCCGACGGTGCCCGACCGGTCCGGCCAGGCGCCGCAGGATCAGCACTACCGCCGCGATGCAGAGCCCGTAGGCGCCGGCCGGCACCGGGGCGTCCGCAGCCCCGGGCGTGGTCACCAGCACGAGGCAGCCGCCGAGCGTCCAGCAGCAGGCGCTGAACAAACAGGTGGCCCGCCGGCCATGGCGGACCAGGAAGGTGCGTTTGCCGAACAGCGCGTCCCCGCGCACGTCGCGGAAGTCCTTGAGCAGGATGCGGCCGATGAACCCCGTGTAGAGGCCGAACAGCATCAGCAGGTCCCGCGGCCGGACGGCTGACCCCGTGGCCGTCAGCCCCAGCAGGTACGGCAGCGCCACGTAGCACGCGGGCAGCACCAGCGCGGCCACCGCGCCGCGGTCGGCGAGGCGCACCGGGCGCAGCGAGTAGCCCGCACTCACCGCCAGCGCGGCGAGCATGAGCAGCCCCGGCCGCACCCCGAGCAGGAAGGCCGCGGCCGACGCCACGGCTGCGGCCACCACCGCCGTGCGCACCAGGTCCCGGGCGCCCGCGGCGGCCGTGACCAGCGGCCGGCTCCGGTCCCCGGGCAGGTTGACCCGGTCGATGGCCTGGTCGGACAGGTCGTTGACGCAGACCGAGAAGAGCAGGAAGGCCAGCACCGGCACCAGGCACGCGGCCAGCAGGGACGGGTCCTCGGCGCGCCCGGCCTGCGCCAGGCCGAGCGCCGTGTAGAGCGCGAAGAGCACGGCCACGGCCGGGCGGCCCAGTGCCACCAGCACCCGGACCCGGTCGGCCGGCTGACGGACAGTCATGTGCGTCCTCCCCCTGCGGCCGTCACTTGTTCGGGAACAGCCGGATGGACCCGATCCACGTCAGCACCATCACGCCGAGCACCGAGAGGCCGCTCAGCAGCAGGCCGATGACGACCACGCAGCTCACCACGGTCACGGCCGTCTCCGCCCGCGACCGGCCCTTCGGCTGCGGCGGGTCGGGCGGCGCCCACGGATTCCCCACGAACCTTCCCCCTCCCGATGCGGCGCTGCCGGAGCATCCGTCAGTCTCCACGCCGGTGTCACCCGGCGCATGAGTATCCGTACTCAGATCCGCAGGCGGTCCCAGGGCGATCCGAAGGCCGGCCTCAGCCCTGTCGCAGCGCGCCCGAGGCCGTCAGCCCGTCGATCTCCTCGGGGTCGAGTCCCCACTCCGCAAGCGCCGTTCGGGTGTGCTCGCCCGGCAGGGGGGAGCCGGAGGCCACCGCGCCCGGGGTGCGGGAGAAGCGTGGGGCGGGGGCGGGCTGCGCGTGGCCGTCGACATCGACGAAGGAGGCGCGGGCCCGGTTGTGGGGATGCTCAGGAGCCTCGAAGGGGCTGAGGACGGGGGTGACGCAGGCGTCCGCGCCCTCCAGCAGCGCGGCCCACTCGTCGCGGGTGCGCGTGGCGAACGCGGACTCCAGACGGCGCGTCAACTCCGGCCAGGCGGTGGGGTCGTGGGGGTCGGGCAGCGCCTCCTCGGCCAGGTCCAGCCGCCGGACCAGTTCCGCCCAGAACTGGGGCTCCAGCGCGCCCACGGCCACGAACTTCCCGTCCGCGCAGGCGTAGCTGCGGTACCACGGCGCGGACCCGTCGAAGAGGTTGCCGCCCCGCTCGCGCCGCCACAGGCCCTGGGCGTGCAGGCCGTGCACGATGCCGGACAGCAGCGCGGCGCCCTCGACCATGGAGGCGTCCACGACCTGCCCGCGCCCGGAACGCTCCCGCTCCCACAGCGCCGCGAGCACACCCACGGCCAGCAGCATCCCGCCGCCGCCGAAGTCGGCCACGTAGTTGAGCGGCGGCAGCGGCGGGCCGTCGCCCGGGCCGAGCGGCTCCAGGGCGCCGGACAGGGCGAGGTAGTTGATGTCGTGTCCGGCGCGCTCGGCCATCGGGCCGTGCTGCCCGTAGCCGGTCATCCGGGCGTAGACCAGGCGCGGGTTGCGCTCCAGGCAGACGTCGGGCCCCAGCCCCAGCCGCTCGCACACGCCCGGTCGGAAGCCCTCCACCAGGACGTCGGCGCGCTCCACGAGCCGCAGCACGGCCGCCGCACCGTCGGGATGCTTGAGGTCGACGCCGACGGAGCGCCGCCCGCGCGTCAGCGGGTCGGAGACGCGCGTGGCCCCGCCGGGCGGACGCACGACGGCCGCGCGGTCGATGCGCAGCACCTCCGCACCGAGGTCGGACAGGACGGTGCAGGCGAAGGGGGCCGGGGCGAGGCCGGCGAGTTCCAGCACGCGCAGGCCGGTGAGGGGTCCGGTCACAGGGTGGCTCTCCGAAGGGTTCCGAGGGGCGTCACAGGCGGCAGGCGGGTGAGGGGGGTCAGACGCCCAGCGAGCGGCCGATGATCTCCTTCATGATCTCGGTCGTCCCGCCGTAGATGGTCTGCACCCGGCTGTCCAGAAACGCACGCGCCACCGGGTACTCCGTCATGAAGCCGTAGCCGCCGTGCAGTTGCAGGCAGCGGTCGACGACGCGGTTCTGCATCTCGGTGGTCCACCACTTGGCCATGGCCGCGTCCGGGACGGTCAGCGTGCCCGCGTTGTAGTCGGCGATGCTGCGGTCCAGCAGCAGCCGGCCCAACCGCACGTCGGTGGCCAGCTCCGCCAGCGTGAACCGGTTGGCCTGGAAGCTGCCGATCGGGCGGCCGAAGGCGGTGCGCTCCTTGCAGTAGGCCAGCGTGGCGTCGAACACCGCCTCGGCCGCCGCCACCGCCACGACGGCGATGGACAGCCGCTCCCGAGGCAGGGCGTTCATCAGGTGGACGAAGCCCTGGTTCTCGCCGCCGAGCAGGTTGGCGGCGGGCACGCGCACGTCGTCGAAGAACAGTTCGGCGGTGTCCTGCGCCTTGAGTCCGATCTTGTCGAGGTTGCGCCCCCGGGCGAAGCCGGGCATGTCCCGCTCGACCACCAGCAGGCTCAGGCCGTGCGCGCCCTTGCCGGGGTCGGTGCCGGCGACGACGATGACCAGGTCCGCGTTGATGCCGTTGGTGATGAAGGTCTTCGCGCCGTTGAGGACGTAGTGGTCGCCGTCCCGCCGCGCCGTGGTCGCGATGGACTGCAGGTCACTGCCCGCCCCCGGCTCGGTCATCGCGATGGCCGTGATCAGCTCGCCGCTGCAGAAGCCGGGCAGCCAGCGCCGCTTCTGCTCCTCCGTCGCCAGCTCCAGCAGGTAGGGGGCGACGACGTCGTTGTGCAGGGTGAAGCCGAGGCCCGAGGCCCCCGCGCGGGCCACCTCCTCGTCGAGGACGGCGTTGTAGCGGAAGTCGCGCACCCCGCCGCCGCCGTACTCCTCCGGGACGTCCGTGCCGAGCAGCCCGGTCTTGCCCGCCTCGCGCCACAGCTGCCGGGGCACGATGCCGTCCTCCTCCCAGCGCGCGTGATGCGGCGTCACCTCGCGGTGCAGGAACGCCCGGACCGTGGCGCGGAAGGCCTCGTGGTCCTCCGTGTAGAGCCGGCTCTCGGCGGTGGCGGACAACCTGCGCCCCTCTCCTGTGCTGCGGTGACCGTCCGGTATGGTCGGCGGACCGGACTTCCGGGTTCTGTCGACGCAGCTCAGCATGGACGAGCGGGAGGGCGGGGGAACATGACCACAGCGCTCAGCCGGGGTGACCGGTCCGATCGCGCCGCCCGTCCGGCTCCCGGGTTCTGACGCGTGCTCACCCGCTCCGTCGCCATCCACCACGTCCGGGCCGCGCTGCGCGGAGCCGCACGCCGGGGCGCGGACACCACGGCGCTGCTGGAGTCCGCCGGGATACCGGCGGCGCTGCTGCGGCAGGACCGGGCCCGGGTCTCCCCGGAGCAGTTCGCCACGCTGATCCGGGCGACCTGGCTGGCCCTGGACGACGAACTGCTCGGCTTCGGCCCGATGCCGAGCCGCTCCGGCACCTTCGCCATGATGTGCACCCTGGTCGTGCACTCCTGCCCGGACCTGCGCTCGGCCCTGCGCCGCTGCGGCGACTTCTACGCGCTGTTCCCCTTCGGCCCCCGGTTCCAGCTCACCGAGTCCCCGGCCGACGGGGAGGCACAGGTCCTCTTCGACCTCGAAGGCGTGCCGGACCCGGACCGTTTCGTCGCCGAGACGCTCATGGTGATCGTGCACCGCTTCTCGGGCTGGCTGATCCGCCGTCGGATCGAGCTGCTGCGGGCCGAGTTCGCCTATCCGGTCCCCGCGCACGCCCTCGAGTACGACCTGCTCTTCGGCGCTCCCTGCCGCTTCGACGCCGAACGCACGGCGCTGGTCCTCGACCGGGCGCTGCTGGACGAGCCGGTGGTGCAGGACGCGGAGGGCCTGGAGCGCTTCCTGCGCGCGGCACCGGCTGACCTGCTCGCGCGCACGGACTTCGGCAACACGACGGCGGCGCGGGTGCGCCGCATCATCGGCCGGGGACTGCCGGGCGCCCTGCCGGGGACGGACGAGGTCGCGGCCGCCCTGTCGGTCAGCCCGCAGACGCTGCGCCGCCGCCTGGCCGCCGAGGGCACCTCCTTCCAGGAGGTCCGCGACCAGCTGCGCCGGGACCACGCGGTGGCGGCCCTGGCGAGCGGGCGGGTGCCGATCGAGGAACTCTCCCGCCGCCTCGGCTTCTCCGAGCCGAGCGCCTTCCACCGCGCCTTCCGCCGCTGGACCGGCTCCACCCCCCGCAGCTACCAGCCGGGCGGCTGAGCACCGCCCCCGGGGTCCCTGGGCCCCGATCGAAGCGGGCACAGGATGTCGGGCGCCGGGCACCGGCCCGTTCCTACGGTGGTGAGCTGTCAAGGGGAAGGAGTCCACGGTGCTGGAGCGGCTGAACCAGGCCCTGGAGCACATCGAGGAGCACCTCGAACAGCGGGTCGACGCCATGGAGTTGGCGCGGATCGCGCACACGTCGGAGTACCACTTCCGGCGCATGTTCTCCGCGCTGGCCGGGATGCCGCTGTCGGAGTACGTGCGGCGCAGGCGCATGTCGCTGGCCGGTGCCGAGGTGCTGGCCGGGCGCCGCACGCTGCTGGAGATCGCGGTGCGCTACGGCTACACCTCGGTCGAGGCCTTCGGCCGCGCGTTCCGCTCGGTCCACGGTGTCGGCCCGGGCCAGGCCCGGCGCGCCGGGACGGTGACGCTGCGCACCCAGCCGCGGCTGTCCTTCCGACTCGTCGTCGAAGGGAGCAGCACCATGCAGTACCGGGTGGTGGACAAGGACGGGTTCCGCATCGTCGGCCGGCGGGCGCGGGTCCCGCTGGTCCACAAAGGGGTCAACCCCGCCATCGCGGACTTCGTCAGCGGGATCGGCCCGGAGACGGCGCGGCGCATCGCCGAGCTGTCGGACCAGGAGCCGGAGGGCGTCGTCTCGGTGGTCGAGCACCTCTCGGACAGCCGGGAGGAGGGCGCCGAACTCGACTACTGGCACGCGGTGGTGAGCAGTCGGGACCCGGACGCCGGGGACCTGGACGTGCAGGAGGTCCCGGCAGGCACCTGGGCCGTCTTCGCGAACGAGGGCCCGTACCCGCAGGCTCTCCAGGATCTGTGGCGGGACGTCTACACCCAGTGGTTCCCGTCCACGCGGTACGTGAGCCGTCCGGGGCCGGAGATCCTGCGCACGCGCCCGACGCCGGACGGGGCCCAGGCCCGGACCGAGCTGTGGATCCCGGTGGACCGGGCGGAGAGCTGACGGACCGGGACGGCGGCGGTGCCGCCCAGCGGCCGCGCCCCGCGGCACCGCCGCCGCTGGTCCGACGGGGAGTCAGAAGCGCTCCCCCGCGGCTGCCTTGGCTCGCAGTCCCGGCGTCGGGCGGAACCGCTCGCCGTAGGCGTCGGCCAGTTCGTCGGCCCGGGCGACGAACCGGTCGAGGCCGGTGGCGTTGACGAACTGGAGCGTGCCGCCGGTCCACGGCGCGAAGCCGATGCCGAGGACGGAACCGACGTTGGCGTCGGCCACCGAGGTCAGCACGCCCTCCTCCAGGATGCGGACGGTCTCCAGCGCCTGGATGTAGAGCAGCCTGTCCCGCACGTCCTGCTCGGGGACGCCCAGGCCGTCGCCCTTGGTCCACCGCTGCACCAGGCCGGGCCACAGGTACTTGGCGCCGTCGGCCGGGTACTCGTAGAAGCCGGCGCCGCCCGCCTTGCCCGTCCGGCCCAGCTCGCCGGTCATGGCCAGCAGTACCTCGTAGGCGGGGCCGGCGCCGAGCCCGGCCGGGGCGGCGTCGCCCAGGTCGGTCATGGTCTGCGCGCGGATCCTCAACGGCAGCGTCAGCGTGACCTCGTCGCAGACCGCGAGCGGGCCGACGGCCATGCCCGCCTTGCGGGCGACGTTCTCGACCAGCGCCGGGTGCACGCCCTCGCCGAGCAGGGCGATGCCCTCGGTGAGGTAGGTGCCGAAGGTGCGCGACGTGTAGAAGCCGCGGCTGTCGTTGACGACGATCGGTGTCTTCCGGATCTGCAGCACGTAGTCGAAGGCGCGGGCCAGCGTCTCGGGTGCGGTCCGGCTGCCGGTGATGATCTCGACCAGCGGCATCCGGTCCACCGGGGAGAAGAAGTGCAGGCCGATGAACCGCTCCGGCTCCGGCACGGCCCCGGCCAGCCCGGTGATCGGCAGCGTGGAGGTGTTGGAGGCGATGACCGCGTCCGGCAGCACCTCCTTCTCGGCCGTGCCGAGCACCCGCAGCTTGAGGTCGCGGTCCTCGAACACGGCCTCGACGACGAGGTCGCAGCCGGCCAGGTCGGCGTCGCTGCCGGTCGGGGTGATCCGGGCGAGCAGCGCGTCCCGCTTCGCGGCGGTCAGCCGCCCCTTGGCGACCCGCCGGTCCAGCCGGGCCGCGACAGCCTCGACGCCGCGCCGGGCGGCGGCCTCGTCCACGTCCTTGAGCACGACGTCGATCCCGGCCTGCGCGCTGACCTCGGCGATCCCCGCGCCCATCATGCCCGCACCGAGGACCGCGACCCGGCGGACCGGGCGGGCCTCGGGGCCCTGCGGGCGGGACCGCCCGGCCTTGATCTCGTTGAGCTGGAACCAGAAGGTCCCGATCATGTTCTTGGCGGTCTGACCGGTCGTCAGCTCGGTCATGTACTCGGACTCGACGGCCAGCGCGGTCTCGAAGTCCAGCAGGGCGCCTTCGACGGCGGCGGCCAGGATCCGCTCGACGGCCGGGTAGCAGCCGTGGGTCTTCTGCCGGACGACGGCGGGCGCGGCGGCCAGCAGCGGATAGCTCTCCGGGTCGAAGGGCTTCAGGTCCGGCACCCGGTGGCCGGGGCGGTCCCAGGGCTGCAGCGGCTGCGGGTCGGCCAGCACCCAGGCGCGTGCCTTGGCCACCAACTCGTCGCGATCGTGGGCGAGTTCGTCCACCCATCCGGCCTTCAGCGCCTGCTCCGGGCGCAGCTGCCTGCCCTCGGACAGCAGCGGCAGCGCGCGCTGGACTCCGAACATCCGCACGGTGCGGGCGATGCCCCCGGCGCCGGGCAGCAGGCCCAGCGTCACCTCGGGGAAGCCGAGCCGGATGGACGGGTCGTCCAGGCAGACCCGGTGGTGGCAGGCGAGCGCCAGCTCCAGACCGCCGCCGAGCGCACTGCCGTTGACCGCGGCGACGACCGGCCGGCCCAGGGTCTCCAGCGCCCGCAACTGCCCCTTGACGACGTCGAGTTCGCGGCGGAACTCGGCGGCGTGGGCCTGGTCGACCTGGATCAGGGTGTTCAGGTCGCCGCCCGCGAAGAAGGTCTGCTTGGCCGAGGTGATCACCACACCGGTGATGTCCTCGACCTGCGCCCGCAGCCGCTCGACGGTGGCGCCCATGGCGTCCCGGTAGGCGGCGTTCATGACGTTGGCGGAGCCGGGCAGGTCGAGGGTCAGCGTGACGACGCCCTCGTCGTCGCGGCTCAAGTGGATCGGGTTGCTCATCGGTCCGCTCCTCACACCCGCTCGATGACGGTCGCGATGCCCATGCCGCCGCCCACGCACAGCGTGGCCAGGCCGCGCCGCAGGTCGCGGCGCTCCAGCTCGTCCAGCAGGGTGCCGAGCAGCATCGCCCCGGTCGCCCCGAGGGGGTGCCCGAGCGCGATGGCACCGCCGTTGACGTTCACCTTCTCGGCGGGGACGCCGAGTTCGGCCTGGAACTTGAGGACGACGGCGGCGAAGGCCTCGTTCACCTCGAACAGGTCGATGTCCGCGACGCCAAGTCCGGCCCGGTCCAGCGCCTTGCGCGCGGCCGGGGCGGGCCCGGTCAGCATGAGGGTGGGCTCGGTGCCGACGACCGCCGTCGAGACGATCCGGGCCCGGGCGGTCAGTCCCGACCGCCGTCCGGCGTCCGCGTTGCCGATGAGCACGGCGGAGGCGCCGTCCACGATCTGCGAGGAGTTCCCGGCGGTGTGCAGGTGGTGCACGCGCTCGACCTGCGGGTAGCGGTCGACGGCGACGGCGTCGAAGCCGATCTCCCCCTGGAGGGCGAAGGCCGGCTGCAGCGTGCCGAGGCCCTGGACGGTCGTGGTGGGCCGGATCGCCTCGTCCTCCGCGAGCACCAGCAGTCCGTTGCGGTCGCGGACGGGCACGATCGAGCGCTCGAAGTAGCCCTTCTCGCGGGCCTCGGCGGCCCGGGCGTGCGAGGTGGCGGCGAGCTGGTCGAGCTCCTCGCGGGTGTACCCCTCCAGAGTGGCGATCAGGTCGGCGCTGATGCCTTGCGGCACGAAGTGCGTCTGCAGGTTCGTCATCGGGTCGGCCACCCAGGCGCCGCCGTCCGAGCCCATCGGCACCCGCGACATGGACTCGACGCCGCCGGCCACCACCAGGTCCTCGAAACCGGAGGCGACCTTGGCGGCGGCGAGGTTGACGGCCTCCAGTCCCGAAGCGCAGAACCGGTTGACCTGGACGCCTGCCGCCCGCGTGTCCCAGCCGGCGACGAGGACGGCGGTGCGCGCGATGTCCGCGCCCTGCTCCCCGACCGGGGACACGACGCCGAGCACCACGTCGTCCACCCGTGCGGTGTCCAGGTCCTGACGCTCCGCCAGCGCGCGCAGCAGCCCGGCGGCGAGGTCGACGGGCTTGATGCGGTGGAGTGCCCCCCGCTTGCCCCGGCCGCGCGGCGTGCGCACGGCGTCGAAGATCAGTGCTTCGCTCATACCCGGACGCTACGGGTGCGCCCCCGCGCGGCCCATGACCCAGCCGCTCAGCCTCATTGACCCGGCCGCCCGCAGCCCGTCGCCGAGGCGGCCGAGGCCGACGAACCCTTCGTCCCCCGCCGCATCCGCGCCGTGCCGGTCGGAGACCGCTGGGACCGCGTCCCCGGTGCCACCCTCCTTGGCGACGCCGCGCACCTGCTGTCCCCCTTCGGGGGCGAGGGCGCCAACCTCGCCATGCTGGACGGCGGAGCCGGGCGGCGCCCCTGCCGCCCACACGGGCGCCCCCGGGGCCGCACTCACCGCCCACAGGTCCGGCCCCTTTCCCGCAGTGCGGCCTTCGCCGCCTCGGCGGCGGGCTTTGAGATGCAACTCGGCCCGCCCCGTTGGCAGGCCTGCTGGAGCAGCTCACCCGCCGCCAAGCCGAAGCGAACTGACGACGAGTCAGCACGAGGCGACCTCGCGGGAAATCCCTTCGACATCCCCGCCCACGCCAGGAATCGTTGAGGCCATGCGACAGGACGAGATCTGGGACGCCGAGGCCGCCGCGCGCTACGACACGCCGGGCACCGGCATGTTCGCCCCCGAGGTGCTGGAGCCGACGGTCGACCGGCTGGCCCGACTCGCGGGCGGCGGACGGGCCCTGGAGTTCGCCATCGGCACCGGCAGGGTCGCCGTCCCGCTGTCCCGGCGCGGCGTGCCGGTGGCCGGCGTCGAGCTGTCGCAGCCCATGCTCGACCGCCTGCGCACCAAGGCCGACGCGACGCACATCCCCGTCGTCCTCGGCGACATGGCCACCGCCACGGTCCCGGACCCGGGCTCCTTCGCGCTGGTCTACCTCGTCTACAACACCGTCGCCAACCTGCTCACGCAGGCGGAGCAGGTCGCCTGCTTCCGCAACGCCGCCCGCCATCTGCGGCCCGGCGGCCGCTTCGTGATCGAGCTGTGGGTGCCGGAGCTGCGGAGACTGCCGCCGGGCCAGCCCGCCACGGTGTTCAGCGTGCGTCCCGGGTACGTCGGACTCGACACCTACGACGTCGTGGACCAGCAGGTCGTCTCGCACCACTTCTACTTCGCCGAAGCCGGCACCGAGGCGCGGCTGTTCCGCACGCCGCATCGCTACATCTGGCCCGCGGAGCTGGACCTGATGGCCCAACTGGCGGGCTTCACGCTGGAGTCCCGCCACGCGGACTGGAACGGCACGGAGTTCACGGCCGAGTCGCCGTCCCACGTCTCCGTCTACCGCCTCCCGGGCGGCGACGGAGCCTGATCCGCCGCTCGGCCCGGGGTCCCCCAGGCCGTCCCAACGGCCGACCCGGCAGCGCGCCTTCGGGCCGGCGCCGCTGGGCGGGACAAGGGGTGCCAACCCCCGCAGCCGTGGCGGACTTCACTGGGCGCGGCCATGAGACCGCAGCCAGGCCGCGGGTCCCCGAAGATCTCGTCAGCCAACTCCCCCGTCCTCCCCACCGCCCCAGGCAGCAACCCCGAGTTGCCAACAGCATTCAGCGGTCGGCAGTTCCGGGCGGGACGACCCACCGTGCGGGCTGGCCGGTGATCGTCGCGATCATGTCGAAGTCGCCGTCGTAGTCAAGCACCGTCGACCGGCCTCAGCTCGGCCGTGGCAGCGATCAGCAGATCCGCGAGGGACAGCGCCCGATGGAACCCCGAGTTCAGCGCGCAGCGCTGCCCGTCGAGCGCACGCGCGAAGCACTCCGCGTCGCAAGATGCGCATGGCTGGCTTCAGCGACCATGTCCTCATCGAGGTCTATGACAGTCCGGGCCGTGTCCGTCTCGACGCGTGCGCGGCTGATGCTTCCGCACAACGATGCCGTCGCAGCACGTGATCCGACATCGTTCATTGCCTCGCGGGGGCCACCCGCGCCCGCACCGGGTTGTGGTCCGAGAGGCCGTGTACATCCTCGACGGCGGCCTCGTCCGCGTCCGCGCCGTGCGTGACGACGTGGTCGATCCAGGCCGACTTCTCCGCGCCGACGTCGCGCGGCCGGGTCGGGGCGGCGTCCGGCGGCAGGGGGGCGATCGTGAAACCGGGGCCGAGTTCCGTGGCGACCGTGGCGCGGTCCGCGTTGAAGTCGCCGAGCAGGACGGCCGGGCCGGGCCCGGCCGCGGCCACCACCTCTGCCAGACGGGCCAGTTGAGCCGGACGCCGGGGACCTGTGCTGACGTGGGTGGCGACGAGGAGCAGGCCCCCGGCCCGCACCGCGAGCAGCCCCTTGCCCGGGTCGGTCGCGAAGGCCTCCGCTGCCACCACCTCCCCGGGCGGCCCGTCCAGGACCAGCACCAGGTGCTCGTCCCGGCACGACAGCCGCGTGGGGACCCGGCGCGGCTTCGGCACGCGCGGGTAGCGGAAGCTGTGCACGGTCCGCGACACCGGCAACGCCTGCCGCAACGAGGCGAGTTGGTCTCCGCTCACCTCCTGCAGCGCGATCACGGCCTCGCTCGTCCTGGCCACCCACGCCGAGACCGCCGCGATCCGCTCGGCCTCGTCCGGCCACCGGTCCAGGACGTGGCTGCTCCAGTTCTCCGCGTGGACGCGGTGCAGGACGTTCCAGGTGGCGACGGCCGTCGCGGAGGTGACCATGGGCCGATGCTATGCGGATCCGGTCCCCCGCCGCCGGGCGCGGCACCGCAGGGTTGACGCCACGTCAGCGGAGGGTGCAGGGTCCCCTCTTGTCCATGTCAAGATCGACGCGACACTGAGGGGACCTCATGCGCATCGCGGGCCTGCTCGGAACAGCCGCCCTGCTGTGTGCTGCCCTCCTCGGCACGGGAACCGCCCGGGCCGACGGCGGGCAGATGGAAACCGGCTATCAGAACCCGGTCACCGCGCTTCCACCGGTGAGCGCCCCGGCGACGCCGCACTGCACGGTCACCGCCATGCAGCAGGACTTCGGCAACACCATCTCCTCCCCCGCCTGGACCGGCACGCTCACACCGCCCGCGGACTGCGCGGGCCCGTGGACGAAGGTGGTGCTGACCTGGTCCGGCAGCGTCCAGGGCCGCCAGTACGACCGGCTCGCGGGCGTCTGGATCGGCGGCGCCGAGGTGCTGCGCACCAGCACCCCCGAGCCGACCCAGGACGGGATCAGCTGGAGCCTGCAGAAGGACGTCTCGCCGTTCATCCCGCTGCTGCGCACCCCGCAGCCGGTCACCGTCTCGCTGGGCAACGTGGTCAACTCCACCTACACCGGCGTCTACCACATGAAGCTGACGCTGACCTACTACCAGGCCGACCGCCACCACCCGGCCGCGCACACCGCCGACCAGGTGCTGCCCCTCTCGGCCTCCAGCACCGACACCGGCTGGACCTACCTCGCCCCGGGCACGTCCTCCTCGAAGACGGTCACGCTGCCGCGCAACCTCACCGGCGTGCAGATGGAGCTCTACGCCCGCGGCGGCGGCTGCGACGAGCAGTGGTTCACCGCCGTGCCCGACGACCTCGCCGCCCGCTACCCCGACTACCTGTGCGGCGGCGGCCCCTACCGCGAGGTGCAGGTCTCGGTGGACGGCCGCCCGGCCGGGCTCGCCCAGCCCTACCCGGTCGTCTACTCCGGCGGCATCGTGCCCACCCTCTGGCGGCCGATCCCGGCCATCGACCAGTTCGTCACGCAGCCCTACGGCCTCGACCTCACCCCGTTCGCCGGGCTGCTCACCGACGGCCGCCCCCACACGTTCACCCTGACGCCCTACGGCGCGGCCGACGGCTGGACCGTGGACAGCACCCTGTTCCTGACGACCGATCACCACGCCGCGCAGACGCACGGCGCGCTCACCGCGGACACCCTCTCCCTCTCCCCCGCCGTCACCACCACGGAGACCCCGGGGTCGGCGGCCGGCTCCACCGACGTGCGGGTCGCGGCCGACCGTGACTGGACGACCTCCGGCTGGCTGGAGACCTCCGCCGGCCGCGTCCGCACGACGGTGCACCAGCACGCGGGCTACCTGAACACCGACACCGTGTCCGACGGGGGCAAGCACCAGGTGATGTCCCAGCTCCAGTCCGGCGTCACCACCGTCACCACCGACCCGGAGCACGGCCCGGCGACGGCGACCCGGCACAGCTGGTCCTACCCGATCACCGTCGACTCGGACGTCGCCCTCTACACCGACGGCAACAACTACTCCCTGGCCGCCACCGTCCACCAGGGCCGCGTCCTGCGCGACGCCGTCCGGCGGGGCGACCACTGGAGCGGCACCGGCTTCACCGACGACACCGTGGACGCCACGGGCGTCCTCGCCCGCAGCGCCGGGGTGGTCACCGCCGCCGACGGCACCGACTCGGAGCACTGGTTCGGCACCACCGACACCGGCTCCTGCTACGACCACGAGATCCACGCCGCACACGGCTATGTGACCTCGGACCAGGTCTCCGCCTGCCGCTGGTGAGAACCCGCTCCACCGCGGCCCGCCGGGTGCTCCACCCCGGTGGGCCGCATGGCAGGCCCCCCGAGCGGCGGACGCAGCCTCGCGCCGGCGGCGCCCGTACCCGGTCAGGAGGTGGTGACCCGCTCCTGCTCCCCAGCTTCCGTGGCGCGCACCGGAGTTCCCGGGCGACCGCCGACCCGCGTGCGGGTGGGGGGCGCCCGACGCCCGATGACGAAGTACGCCACCAGGGCCGCGCAGAGCGCGAGCGATCCCATCGGACTCACCAGGGCCAGCAGTGCGGCCAGCGCGTAACCTGCGGGCCCGAGAAGGGACTTGCGGCGGGCCGCGCGCGCCTGCTCCCGCGCTCCGGGGTGCAGCAGCTCGGGGTGGCGGCACAGGTGGTTCCAGAACAGGGTGAACCAGAGCGCGGACGCGGTCATCGACAGCGCGTACAGCACGGCCGCCGACGTCGCCCCGATGCCGCGCAGGTGGCTGCCGAGCGTGGCGGTGGGGAGCGGCAGGAAGCTGATCGTCGCCAGCATGCCGATGTTCAGCAGCAGCAACGTCCGGTCCACCTGGCGCACTTGGTGGAACAGGTTGTGGTGGTGGATCCAGGCGATGCCGATCACCAGGAACGTCACCGCGTAGGTGTCCAACGCCGGCCACTGGTGCCCCAGCGTCCGCCACACCGGCTGCCCCGCCGCGGGCGCCTTGAGGTCGAGGATCAGCAGCGTCGCGGCGATCGCGATCACTCCGTCACTCAGCGCGGACAACCGCGCGGGCGTGATGTGCAGGGCCTCCGGCTCGACGTCCACGACAGGCTCCCCCTCCTGGTCTCCGCGACGCGCCCCATCCTAGGCGGCGGCGACGGCCGTCCCACGCGGGCGTTGTCAGTGGCAGGAGACATGATCGGACCGGACACAGTCGGAGGGAAAGAGCGAGATCCATGGCGATCACCAACCGCAGCGCGGCCGAGCACCCCTTCCTGCGGGAGCTGTACGCGGACGGGTACTACCCCGACCCCGTGGTCGACCGGGGCCGGGCGGTCCTGGTGCGGCTGTGCGAGCGCATCGAGACCGAACGCCCCTCGGACCTGGGCGCGTTGTACGTGCTGACCCAGGCGGCAACGGCGGAGTTCAACCTGCTGGAGGCGGCGTTCGAGGCCGCCGGCAGCGAGATCGAGACGGTCGCGCGGGAGGCCATCGCCGAGGACTTCTGGTTCATCGCCTCGGCCTACGGCTTCGGCGACGCCGACGTGGAGGAGCTGATCGCCACCCGGGAGTGGTGAGCGCCGGCCAGTCGTGCAACGGCCTCGGTACCCGCAAGGGCGCGGCACCGCGCCCGGACCTGCGACGTCACCGGCGCCCATGTGCCGAACCCCAGGTCCGACGAAGCGCGTGCGCACCGGCCCGGCGCACGGTCGCCCCACACGCGATCCTCGGCCAACTGGGCGGCATCCCGCCAGGGTTGCAGGGCGAGGCGACGCCGCTTCGGCGGACACGGCCGCGGATACGCCTTCGTCTGCGCGCGACGCGCGACGGCGGCGTTCCTCCGGCAGTGCTGACGCGCCGCTCCGCATGGTGCAAACTGCACGCCGACGAGGAGGAGGCAGCCCCCGTGCTGCTGTGGGTGGCGATACCTGTTCTGGGCCTGCTGTGGGCCCAGGTGGTCCTGGGGGTGGTGCACGTCGGCACCGGCCGTCCGGTGCCCAGGTGGGCCGGGTGGAACCGGATCCAGGAGCGGGGAGGGTTGGTCACCCGCGCGGGCGTCGCGGGCTTCGTCACTCTGGGTCTGGCCACCAGTCCGTCCATGCCCTGGCATGCCGGCCTCGGCCCCTTCCTGGCGCAGGAATCCCGGACCTGGCTTGCCGCCATGGCCGGTGCCGTCGCGGTCCCGGCCGGGCTGGCCTGGCTGATGACGCGCCGCCGGTGAGGTCCGTCCCACGCGATGCGACCCGATCCCTCAATCCGCGTCCCGCCCCAGGCGGTTGACCATGTCGTCGAGGTCCACGTGCAGGTGCTCCGTCCCTGCCGGGACGATCCGCAGGGAGCGCATCGCGAACTCCTCCACCTCCCACGCGGCCGCGCGCAGGACGGCCGGGTCGTCCGGGTGGCCGAGGGTGATGAAGACGTGGCCGCGGCTGGGGCCGATGCCCGGGCGGACGCGGACGTCGCCGTGGCCGGCCTGCTCGTGCAGGCCGGCCAGGAGCAGGTCGCGGGCGAAGAACCAGGCGGCCGGGTCGGGCAGGTCCACATGGCAGTCCAGCCGGACCGCGTACGGGTCGTCGCGGCTGTAGGTGAGCCGCGAGGGCACCGGCAGGTTGACGCCGGCCTCGGTGAAGAGCGTCAGCAGCAGGTCCGTGCCGCAGGCCGCGGCCGCGGTCCAGGAGACCGCCGGGCGGTGGCGAGGATGGCCGAACATCATGGGCGGGCCTCCGCAGCAGGGCGCCTGACGACACGGTCGCCTCGGACACCACGGACACCACGAACAGGACCGACCTGGGGCGACGCCTGCAGAAACGGTTCTGCACCCGCGCCGCGCCCTCTCACCAGAACGCCTGAGCTCATACCCCGCTCAACGAGTGGGCCGCCTTCTGGTTCCGGTCCCGGTTCCGGCCACGGTTCTGACGGAAGGTCAGCCCGGAGTACAGCGCCGCCGCGAGGACCATCCCCACCGGCAGCGACAGGTCCGTCCCGTCCAGCGCCCTCGCCACCGGCCCGGTGAAGCTGGGCGTCGAGACGCACAGGAACGCGCACCCCGACGCCGCCAGCAGGGCCACCGCCCCCGCAGGGTTGACGCCGCCCCGGTACCAGAAGGGCCCACCCCGCCGTTCGTCGCTCAACTCGACGCCGTCGTAACGGTTCCGGCGCAGCAGCACGTCCGTGGCGTAGACGGCCGTGCTCGGGCCCATCAGCGCGACCATCAGCTCCAGCACGCTGCTCACGGTGTCCAGGAAGTTGGAGACCAGCAGCGCGTAGAGGGTCAGCGCCACCCCGAGCGTGCCGTCCAGGGCGACGCTGCGCGAGCGGCGGATGCGGATGCCCACGGCCTGCAGGGCGAGGCCCGAACTGTACGCGGTCATCGCGTTGTTGCAGACCGCCGAGAGCACGATCGCGAGCAGGAACGCGGGCACGAACCAGCCCGGGAGGATCTTCTCCAGGGCACTCTGCGGGTCGGACATGTCCAGCGCCGTCCCGGCGATCGCGCCGACCGCCGTGAACAGCACGCTGGGGACGAACGCCCCGAGCGCGGTCCACCCCGCGACGGCGCCGGGGCGGGTGTCCCGGGGCAGGTACCGGGAGAAGTCGGAGCTGTTGGTGTAGGACAGCGGCGCGGACGCGATCAGCACCAGCCCGCCCGCCAGCGCGGCGACCAGCCCGCCGCCGTGCATCGCCTGCGCGGGACGGTGGTTCCAGTCGGCGTCGGCGAGGACGTACCCGGAGAGCACGAGGAAGACCGCCGTCAGCGCAAGCGTGAACGGCAGGTACAGCTTCACGATCGTGGCGTGCCCGTAGACGCTGATGGCGAGCGTGGCGGCCGCGACCGCGACGATGACGACGACCTTGACGGGCGTGCCCACCGGCACCCCGGCCCGGTCCAGCAGGTCGAACGCCGCCAGCGAGCCGGCGGCCCAACTGAGCGCCAGGTAGCAGACGCTGACGAACCAACCGGTCAGCAGGATGTTGGCCCGGTTGCCCCGCACCCCGTACATCGCCCGCATGACGATCTCGCTCGGCGTCCCGGAGGCGGGGCCGCTCACCGCGATCAGGCCGACCAGCGCCCAGAACAGGTTGCCGACCACGATCACGGCCAGCGCCTGCCACAGGGTCAGCCCGATCAGCACCAGGGTCCCGCCGACCACCAGGTTCAGGTAGCTGACGTTGGGCGCGGCCCACACCGCGAAGAGCTCCCGGGCCCGGCCGTGGCGCTCGCTGTCGGGGATGACGTCGATGCCGTGGGCTTCCACTCTGCCGAGCTGCTGCCCGGCGGGGCGTGGGGCCTCGGGGGTCTCCCGGTGGGGGTCTGGGATCGTGGCGTCCATGGAGTCCTCCGAACCAACAAGCACTGAGGGCGGCTTGTCTATTGGTCGCACATCCAATAGCGTGCGGGGCATGTCGTCAAGCGTCCAGCCCAAGCGGATCCGGAAATCGCCGGAGGCCCGCCGCGCCGAGATCGTGGCCACGGCCGCCGCGATCGCCCTGGCCGAGGGGCTGGAGTGCATCACGATGCGCCGCGTCGCCGACGAGCTGTCCGTCCGCCCGGGCCTGATCAGCCACTACTTCCCGGTGGCCGAGGAACTGGTCGCCGAGGCCTTCGGCGACGCCGCCGGAGGCGAGCTGGACGAGCTGATCCCGGCCGAACGCCCGCACGGCCGACCCGTCGAGCACCTGGCCCGCTTCCTCTCCCGCACCTCCGGCGAGGCCTACGACGGGATGAGCCGGCTCTGGCTCAACGCCCGCCACCTGAGCCGCTACCGGCCCGGCCTGCGCGACCGCGTCGGCCACCAGGAGGCCCAGTGGCGGGACCGGCTGTCCGGCCTGATCCGGGACGGGGTGGCCGCCGGCGACTTCCGCACCGAGGACCCGCTGCTCGCGGCGATCCACATCCTGGTGGTCATGGACGGCCTCGGCGCCCATGCCAACACCGAACGCGGCAACCGCCACCCGGCCGTCGCCGGCCTGGCGACCGCCACCGCCGAGCGGGTGCTCGGGCTGACACCCGGGGCCCTCTCGCCCAGCTGACCCACCCACGCACCAAGGAGCCGCCCGTGCCCACCGATCTCGTCCTGCTCAACTCCCGGCTGCTGGACCCGGGCACGGGCGGCCTCCTGCCTCAGACCGCGCTGGCCGCCGCCGACGGCCGGATCGCCGCCCTCGGCGACGACAGAGGGATCGGTGCCCTGGCCGGGCCGGGTACGACCGTCGTGGACCTCAAGGGCGCGGTCGTCGTCCCCGGCTTCACCGACGGACACCTCCATCCCGTCTCCGGCGCCGAGCGGACCATGGGCGTGGACCTGTCCGCGTGCAAGGACCTCGCCTCCGTCCGGGCCGCGCTCGACGCCGCCCGACGCTCCCTCAGGCCCGGTGCCTGGCTGCGGGGTTGGGGCCTGGACCCGAACGCCTTCGGTGAGCAGCCCGTCGGCTTCGCCGCCGTCGGCGCGGTCCTGGACGGTGTCCCGGCCGCGATCGACCTCTTCGACGCCCACTCCATGCTGGCGAGCCCCCGCGCCCTGGAGCTGGCCGGGATCGACGGGCCGCGCCGCTTCGCCCAGGCCTCGGAGATCGTCTGCGACGCCGACGGCCGCCCCACCGGGCTGCTGCTCGAGGACGCCGCCTGCGCCCTGGTCGAGGCGGTGGCCCCGGTGCCGACGGAGGGGGAACTGCTCGACCGTACGGCCGAGGTGCTGCGCACGATGGCGGCGGCGGGTCTGACGGGTGGTCATGCCATGGACGGCATGCGGCTGGGCTTCTACGCGGAACTGGAGGAGCGCGGCGAGCTGGCCCTGCGCTTCCGGATCGCACCCTGGTGCCAGCCCGGCGCCGACGCGGACGCGGTGGCGGAGCTGGTCCGGCTGCAGGGCACCGGGGGTGCGCTGTGGCAGGTCGCGGGCGTGAAGCTGTTCATGGACGGCACCATCGACAACGGCACGGCCTGGCTGGAACGACCAGACTGCCACGGCGAGTCCACCCACGCCTTCTGGCCGGACCCGCAGCGCTACACCGAGGTCGTCGGCGAGCTGCACCGTGCCGGTGTCGCCACCGCCACCCACGCCATCGGCGACGCGGCGGTCCGGCACGCACTGGACGCGGTGGAGAAGGCGCGGACGGAGGGCGGGCGCGAGGTGCGGCACCGGATCGAGCACATCGAGACCGTGCCGGACGACACCGTGGCCCGCTTCGCGCGGCTCGGCGTGACCGCCTCGATGCAGCCGACGCACTGCTGCGAGTTCACCCGGGCCGACCACACCGACAACTGGTCGCGCCGGCTGGGCGAGGAGCGCGCGTCCCGGGCGTTCCGCTGCCGGGACCTGTGGGAGGCCGGTGCCCGGGTGGTCATCGGATCGGACTGGCCGATCGCGCCGTTCCCGCCGCTGACGGTCATGGCCGGCGCCCGGCACCGCCGTCCGAGCGACCTGTCGCTGCCCCCGCACGGCCCGGAGCAGGCGCTGACGCCCCTTCAGGCGCTGCAGGCGTACACGGTGAACCCGGCCTGGACGGCGTGCGAGGAGCGGCAGGCCGGCCGCTTGGCGGTCGGCTTCCGTGCCGACCTGACCGTCCTGGCCGACAACCCGCTGAACGTGCGGGACACCGAACTGCGTGACGTTCCCGTGCGGCTCACCGCAGTGGCCGGACGGGTCACCCACCGGGCCCCGGACGTGAGTTGAGCCTGTGCCGCCGTCCGCGGCTCCGCCTGGATCGGCGGGCGCCGTCGGGCCTGGGACAGGCCAGCATCGGGCCCGGCGCACGCGAAACCGGGAGAAGCCAGGGAGACGGCCGAGCCCGGGGACGAAGCCGGGGGACGGCGGAGCCGGGGAGCACGGACAGCACGAGCCGTCGTCCGAGCTGTGCGGGCGGCCCTTCCTCCGCGGGCTGGGGCCTGGCCCTGGCGGATCGGTCCGGGCAGCCCGCCCCGTCCCCGGGGCGAGGGGTGCCCCCGGCACGGCGAGGCCCAGGTCAGGTGCCCAGGGCTACCGAGGCGTCGGGCGGGCCAGCACGGACGGCACGAGCCGGCACCCGAGCTCCGCGGGCCGCCCTTCCTCCGCGGGCTGGGGCGTGGCCCTGGCGGATCGGTCCGAGCAGCCCGCCCCGCCCCCGGGGCGAGGGGTGCCCCCGGGGCGGCCGGGTCCAAGGCGGCGGGGCGCGCCCCCTACTCGGCGTACCCGGGCGTTCGCCGAGCAGGGGGACCGCCGGGTCCGGACGGTGGGGAGCGGCGCGGAGCCGGGAGGATCCACCGGACAGGCCCCGAGTGAGCCGCCCGGAGGGATGGACGGGGGTGGGGCGGGAAGGCGCGGGGCGAGACGAGGTGGGCGCGAACCGGCAGGGACGGTGGGCGCCCACCCGTACCCGAGCCACCCTGGAGGCGACGTGAAAGCCGTGACCTGGCACGGACGCCGGGACGTCCGGACCGAGTCCGTACCCGACCCCGCCCTGCGTGACCCCACGGACTGCGTGGTCCAGGTGACCTCGACCGGTCTGTGCGGATCCGACCTGCACCTCTACGACCCGCTCGGGGCCTTCCTGGACGAGGGGGACATCCTCGGCCACGAGGCCATGGGCGTCGTGGCCGAGGTCGGCCCGGAGGTGCGCACGCTCTCGCCCGGCGACCGCGTGGTGGTGCCGTTCAACCTCTCCTGCGGCACCTGCTTCATGTGCCGCCAAGGCCTGCAGTCGCAGTGCGAAACCACGCAGGTGCACGCCTACGGCACCGGGGCCTCGCTCTTCGGCTACACCAAGCTGTACGGCCAAGTCCCCGGCGGGCAGGCCGAGTTCGTCCGCGTCCCGTTCGCCGACACGCTGCCCGTCGCGGTCCCCGAGGGCCCACCGGACGACCGGTACGTCTTCCTCTCGGACGTCCTGCCCACGGCCTGGCAGGCGGTCGAGTACGCGGCCGTGCCCGAGGGCGGCAGCCTGGTCGTCCTGGGCCTGGGCCCGATCGGCGACATGTGCACACGCATCGCGCGGCTGCGCGGCGTCGGCACGGTGATCGGCATCGACCTGGTCACCGAGCGCCTGGAGCGGGCCAGGACCCTTGGCACCCACGTGATCGACCTGCGCGAGCACGGCCGTGACGTCGTGGAGCTGGTGCGCGAACTGACCGACGGGCGGGGCGCGGACGCGGTCGTGGACGCCGTGGGCATGGAGGCGCACGGCTCCCCCGTCGCCAAGGCGGGCCAGCAGCTGACCGGCCTGCTGCCGGACGCGGTCGCCGCCGCGATGATGCAGCGCTTCGGCGTGGACCGGCTCAGCGCCCTGCACCTCGCGGTGGAACTGGTCCGGCGCGGCGGCACGGTCTCCGTGTCCGGGGTCTACGGCGGGATGACCGACCCGATGCCGATGATGCGGATGTTCGACAAGCAGATCCAGCTGAGGATGGGTCAGGCCAACGTCCGCCGCTGGGTGGACGACATCCTGCCGCTCCTGACGGACGCGGACCCGCTCGGCGTCGACGGCTTCGCCACCCACCACCTCCCCCTGGAGCATGCGCCCGAGGCGTACAAGATGTTCCGCGACAAGCGTGACGGCGCGGTCAAGGTGCTCTTCCAGCCCTGAGACCCTGTCGCCCGAAGGCCGCGAGCCGCGCCGTGGCCGCGGCGCCCCGCTCAGGCCGCGCCGTGGCCGCGGGGCTGGTTGAACCGGGCCGCCGCCCGGTCGCCCAGGGTGGTGAGCCGGTCCACCAGCGCCGACCGCAGCCGGTGCGAGACCTCGGCCCCCGAGCGCTGCGGCTCCCCCGCAGCGTCCGGGCCGGGCAGTAGCCGGGCGGTGGCGGCGAGCAGCCGGGCGGTCGTCGCGGGGGCCAACCCGGCCGCGCGGACGCCCAGCTTCGCCGCCGGGGTGAGCACCACCTCGGGACGCCGCCGGAGGGCGGCCCGGACGACGGTCCGG
>NZ_JBHSQJ010000047.1:26393-36981 GCF_042658505.1 Streptacidiphilus monticola
CCGCCCGCTCGGCGTCCGTGGACAGCAGCGGCATCGAGGCGGCGGCCGCGAACCAGGCGTACTCCGCCTCCTGCCGGCCCTGGAACCGGGCCGCGCCGTGCGAGCCGGTGCGCATCAGCCCGGGCAGCACCGTGGTCACGCTGACGCCGTCGCGGGCGAGTTCGGCGCGCAGCCCCTCGGACAGGCCGGTGCCCGCGAACTTGGCCGCGACGTAGGGCAGCAGGTGCGGAGCGGCGATCCGGCCGCCCACCGAGGTGATGTTGACGATCCGCCCCCGGGTGCGCCGCAGTTCGGGCAGCGCGGCCAGGGTCAGCCGGAGCGGGGCGAAGAACATGGTCTCCATGGCCTCGCGGTAGTCCTCCTCGCCGGCTGTGCGGGCCGGCCCGACCTGGATCACGCCGGCGTTGTTGACCAGCATGTCCAGCCGTCCGAACCGCTTCATGGCGGCGTCCAGGAGCCGTTGCGGGGCGTCCGCGTCGGTGATGTCCACGGCCACCGGCACCACCTCGGCGCCCTGCTCACGCAGCATCCCGGCCGCCGTCTCCAGCCTCTCGGGATCGCGGGCGCAGATGACCACGCCGAAGCCCGCCTCCGCCAGGTGACGGGCCAGCAGCAGCCCCAGGCCCCGCGACCCTCCGGTCACCACCGCCGCCTGCCGCGCTCCGCCCTCCATGAGCGACCACCTCCGTGCCCGTGCCTGCCGTCCGGTCCCCGGGCGGCTACCCGGTGTGCCCGCGACCACGCCGGGGCAGTCGCGGAACGTGGGCGACTACGACCTGGACGAGGTCCTGCAACAGGCGCTGGACCGGCTGACCCTGCTCGCGGACGCGGGCAGCGCCCTGGCGAGCACCCTCGACCTGCGCGAGGCGCTGCACCGGGTCGGCCGGATCATCACGCACCGGCTCGGCGACTGGTGCTGCCTCGACGTCGTCGACGACGCCGGTGGGCTGGAGCGCGCCTGCGTCAGCCACCACGACGAGTCCGTGGTCACCCGCAACTTCCTTGGGGCGCTGCCGTTCCCGCCGGACCGCGCGGACCGTCCGCTGGCACGGGTGCTGCGCGGCGCGGGCCCGCTGCTGCTCGGCCCGGAGGCGCTGCGACCGGAGGAGCTGACGTCCGGTGAACTAGCCCTGCGGCAACTGGAGTTGTTCCGGGAACTCGGGGCCCGCTCCGCCATCCTGGCCCCGCTGCGCAGCCGCCGGGACGTCCTCGGCGCGCTGACGGTGGCCCGCACCCGCCCCGGGCCGCAGCTGGAGGAGGGCGATCTGCCCCTGGTCGAGGACCTCGCCCACCGGATCGCGCTCGCCGTCGACAACGCGCGGCTGCACCGCAGCGCGCACCGCATCGCCGAGCGGCTCCAGCTGTCGCTGCTGCCGGAGCTGCCGGACGTGGCCCCCCTGCAGCTCGCGGCCGACTACACGCCCGCGCAGGCGGCGGCCCAGGTGGGCGGGGACTGGTATGACTGCTTCCGGCTGCCGCAGGGCGACCCGGCGCTCATCATCGGGGACGTCGCCGGCCACGACCTGCGGGCCACGGTGGCGATGAGCCAACTGCGCAACATGCTCCGCGGCATCGCCTGCGACCGGCAGGAACCGCCGGAGCAGATCCTTCGGCGCCTGGACCTGGCGGTGCACCACCTGCACCTGCAGTCGACGGCGACCTGCGTGTACGCGCTGGTGCAGGGCGGGGCGGAGGGGCCGTGGCAGCTCCACTTCAGCTGCGCCGGACACCCGCCGCCCCTGCTGGTCTCCCGCGACGGGGACACCGAACTGCTCGACGGGGCCCAGTGCCTGATGCTGGGCGTGGACCCGGAGCAGGTCCGCTGGAGCCTCACTTCGCCGCTGCCTCCCGCGTCCACCCTGGTGCTGTACACCGACGGCCTGGTGGAGCGCCGCGGCGAACCCCTCGACCACGGGCTGACGCGGCTGCGCCGGCACGCGGCCTCCCTCGCCCGGGAACCGCTGGACACCTTCGTCGCCGAACTGGTGGCCGGCCTGGACGGGCAACTCGGGGACGACGTCGCGGTGCTGGCGCTGCGCGTGCCCGGAGCCCCCCGCTGACCCGCCGCGCGGCTGACGGTGCCCCAGCCCGCCCGCACCACCCGCCCACACCGCTGCCCGGCACCCGGGGAGCGGGGCGGGCCGGGGCCCGGGCAAACCCGCCGCTCCCACCGGACACTCCGTGCCGGCCGCTGTCAGCGCGCACCCAGCGCCGCAAATGCCCACCCACCGACCCCGACCAGGACCCGGAACGGTGCGGGCCGGGGCGGTCCACCGGTCAAACCCCGCCGCTCCCACACCGGACAGTCCCACACCGGACACTCCTATGCCGGGCACTGAGTGCGCACGCAGCGCGCAAATGCCCGCCCACCAGCCCCGGCCCGGGGCGGGCCGGGGCGGGGCGGGGGCCGCTGCGCACCCCGAACGGCGGCCTCCCGGCCGTCCGCTCCGCCCGGGGCCGGGGCCGCCGGGGCCCGGGGCTGGGCGAAGCCCGGGGCGGGGCCCGGGGCGGGGCGGAGCAAACGGTCGAACCCCGCCGGTCCCGCCGGGCGCTCCCAGGCCGGCCGCTGTCAGCGCGCACCTAGGGCGCAGCGCAAACGCCCACCCACCGGCCCCGGCCCAGGGCGGGCCGGGCCAAGGCCCGGGGCGGGCCGGGCCATCGGGTCAGGTGCTGGTGAGGACCTGTGGCGAGAGGATCTTCACCAGGGTGTTCGTCCAGCGCATCTGACGCAGCGTCTCCGGGTGGCAGCGGGAGGCGAGTTCGAGCAGCGGCTGCTCCTTCATGGCCTGACCGGCCTGCGCGAGCATCTCCCAGTGCAGGCTGTTGCGCGCCGCCGCGAGGTGGAGTTCGGTGAGGTCGTGCAGGAGCAGCAGCCCGGGCTCGGGCCGGCGGCCGAGCGCCTCGGCGGCCTTCTCCCGCAGCGCGGCCAGCGGGCCGGGCGTCTCCTCGCTCTCCGCGGCGGGCAGGTCGGCCCCGTACCCGGGGGCGGTGTGTGCCAGCAGCTCCCGGTGGCGGCGACACCAGCGGCTGACGTCCAGCGCCACGTGGTGGACCTCGTGCTCGGTGCGGTGGCGCTCGGCGACCTCGTGGAGCTGCCGCTCCAGCTCGGCCTCGCCCTGGTAAAGGTCCTTCAGCAGCCTGCTGAGGGCGCTCATGGTCCGCTCACCTCCTGTGCCGCGTCGGCGAGTTGCTGGTCCGCCTCGGCGGCCGGACCGCCGGCCGTGGCCGGCGCGGCGTCGGGGCGGACGGGTGCGGACGCGGTGGTCGTGGGGGCCGGGGCGGGGACGCCTTCGCCGGAGCGGACCAGGGTGATCCGGGCCGCCCCGGACTTGAACAGCGGCTGCTTGGAGACCGGGTCCCAGTCGGTGATCGTGGTCTCGTTGGCCGCCCGCCCGGCCTCGGGCCCGCCGGGCCGGTCACCGCCCGGGGTGTCCCAGTAGCCGTAGTGGAAGGGCAGGAACAGCTCGCCGTCGCGCATGGCGGTCACCCGCAGCCGCGCGCGGACCGCGCCGCGCGGCGTGGCGACATCCACCACGTCGCCCTCGGCGAGGCCGCGCCGCGCGGCCTCGCCGGCGCCGATCTCCACCCACATCTCCGGTGCCGCCGCCTGCAGTTGGGGCACACGTCCGGTCTTGGTGCGGGTGTGGAAGTGGTAGAGCGTGCGGCCCGTGGCCAGCCGCAGCGGGTACTCCCCACTGACGTCCTCGTGCGGCGGCAGGTACTCGGCGGCCTTGAGCACCGCCTTGCCCTCGGGGTTGAGCGCCCGGTACTCGGTCTCGCTGACCGAGGCCCCGGTCACCAGGTCCTTGCCGTAGCTCTCGCAGACGTCGGGCGCCGCCCAGGCCGGACCGTCCCGGTAGAGCCGCTCGGTGCCGTCCGGGGCATCCGCCGTGCACGGCCACGGCACGCCGCCCGCGGCGAGCCGGGCGTAGCTCAGGCCGGTGTAGTCGCAGGGCCGGCCGGCGCTGCACCGCTGCCAGGCCGCGAAGGCCGACTCGGGGTCGTGCCAACTCACCAGCGGGCCACCGTCCTTGTCGCGGAAGTCCATCCGCCGGGCGAAGTCGAGCAGGATGTCGAGGTCCGGCCGGGCCTGCCCGGGGGGCTCGACGGCCTTCCGGCTCAGGTGCACGGTGCGGTCCGCGTTGGTGAACGTCCCCGTCTTCTCCCCCCACGTCGCGGCGGGCAGGACGACGTCGGCCAGCTGCGCGGTCTCGGTCAGGAAGAGGTCCTGGACCACTGTGAACAGCCGCTCCTGGCCCAGCACGGCGCGCACGCGCGCGAGTTCGGGCAGCGAGACCGCGGGGTTGGTGCCGCTGATCCACAGCATCCGCACCGAGCCCTGCTCGGCGTAACGGAAGATCTGCATGGCCGGGGTCGGCGGCGCGTAGTGCGGGATGGTCTGCGGCTCCACGTTCCAGACCCGGGCCAGGTCGGCGACGTGCTCGTCGTTCTCCCAGTTGCGGAACCCGGGGAGGTCGCCGTTGGCCCCGCACTCGCGGGTGTTCTGCGCGGTCGGCTGCCCGTTCATCTGCAGCACGCCGCAGCCGGGCCGGCCCAGCATGCCGCGCAGCAGATGGATGTTGTTGACCTGGCACGCGGCCGCGGTGGCCTGGTGCGACTGGTAGACGCCCTGGAGCACGGTGGACAGCAACCGCTCGCAGCCGCCGATCAGTTCGGCCGCCTCCTCAAGGTCCCGCACCGGGACGTCGCAGATCCCGGCGGCCCACTGCGGGGTGCAGGGCTCGACCATCGCGGCCAACTCGGCGAAGCCGACGGTGTGCGCGTCCAGGTAGCCGCGGTCGATCCGGCCGGTCCGGATCAGCTCGTGCAGCAGGCAGTTGAGCAGGGCGACGTTGGTCCCGCTGCGGGGCGCCAGGTGCACGTCGGCCAGCCGGGCGACCGGCGTCGGGCGCGGGTCCACGCACAGCAGCCGGGGCGGGTCGGCGCCTTCCAGCCGGTCCAGCATCCGCATCCACAGCACCGGCTGGGTCTCGGCGACGTTGTGGCCGTACAGGGCGATCACGTCGGCGTGGTCCACGTCCGCGTAGCTCCCGGGCTGCCCGTCGCAGCCGAAGGTCTCCTTGAGCGCCTCGGCGGCGGTGGCCGTGCACAGCCGGGTGTTGCCGTCCAGGTGGTTGGTGCCGATCCCGGCCCGGGCGATCACGGTGAGCGTGTAGTACTCCTCCAGGAAGAGCTGCCCGGTGGTGTAGAAGCCGATCGAGCCCGGTCCGTGCTCCGCCAGCAGGCCACGGGTGCGGTCGGCGATCAGCTCCATGGCCGCGTCCCAGGTCGCCGGGACCAGGCTGCCGCCCTCGCGCACGAGCGGGGTGGTCAGCCGGTCCGGGGAGGCGTTGGCCTGCCAGCCGTAGAGGTCCTTGGGTCCCAGCCGCCCGTGGTTGACCCGGTCCCCGGCCCGTCCCCGGACACCGACGATGCGCCCGTCCGCGACCGCGATCTCCATGGCGTCGCCGTTGGAGTGCAGCAGGGAGGCCGCGGGCACCCAGCGCTCCACCTGATCGGGCGTCAGCCCCGGCGCCAGGTGGCTGTCCACCCGGACGGGCCAGCGGCCACCGCGGGGATAGGGCGTCCGTGCGCCCCAGGGCTCGGCGATGCGGTCCGTCCGAAGATCCATGGGCGTACTCCTCCCCGCGCCGGTGCGCGGTTGTCGAGGGCAGGTCGGGACCGCGGCACGCGGTCGCGCCGCGGTCCGTCGGCGGACACCGGGCGGCTGCCCGAACCGTCCCGGTTCATTCCTCCGGACCACCGCCCCGACCTGCTGTGACCAACGACACCCACTGCCATCCTTCCTGTCCGGTGGGCGAGTTGACCGGCGTGGCGGACACCGCACGTCGGGACGCTTCGGAACGGGGCGGGCACTGGGCATAGTGGGCGTCGGCCCGCCGCAGATGCCGGGTGGCCTTCCCTGTCGCTTGCTGCCCCCGGAACTCCCTGCCGTGCCCCAGTCCTCACCTCCCCCTGCCCTGCCCCGGTCCGCTGTCCGCATCCCCCGCCAGCGCTCCGTCCCCGCCGCCCCGACCGCGCCTCCCGCCGCTGCGGCGAGCCGCGCCCCGTGGCGCAGCCTGCGGCATGCCGGCATGCGCTGGTGGTCGGCGGCCAACCTGGTCTCCAACGCGGGCACCTGGATGCAGCTGACGGTCCAGAACCTGCTGGTCCTCCAGCTCAGCGGGTCCGCCGCGCTCACCGGCCTGTCGCTCGCCCTGCAGGTGGCCCCGGGGCTGCTCCTCGGCCTCGCGGGCGGAGCGGCTGTGGACCGCTGGCCGCTCAAGCGCACGGCCGCGCTGAGCCAGCTGGCCCTCGCGCTGATCGCGTTCGCCACGGCGGGCCTGGTGGCCTCCGGCCTGGTCACCGTGGGCCTGCTGCTCGTCCTGACGGTGCTGACCGGCCTGGTGGCCACGGTCGAAGGCCCCGCCTGCGCACTGCTGGGCAACGACCTGGTCCCCCGCGAGGACGTGCCCTCCGCCATCGCGGTCGGCTCGGTCGTCAGCAGCACCGGCCGCCTGGCGGGCACCGCCCTGGCCGGTGTGCTGATGGGCGTACTGGGCCCGGCGAGCGCGTACGCCGCCAACGGTCTCTCCTTCCTGTGCGTGGCGGCGGTCATCCCGCTGCTGCGCCTCCCGGCCCGGACGGAGCAGACTGCCCAGGCGCCCCAGGAGGCGCCGATCGCGCGGGGCGGCCTGTCGTACTTCCGTACCCGCCGACGCCTGCTGGCGCTGGCCGCGCTCGCCGCACTCGGCTCGGTGCTGGGCCGGAACTACGGCCTCACGCTGGCCGCCCTGGTCACCGGCCCGCTCCACGGCGGTCCGCAGGGCTACGGCCTGGTCTCCGCCGTGCTGGCCCTGGGCGGCACGGCCGGCGCGGTCCTGGCCGGACGGCTGCGCCGTCCTTCGGTGCGCCTGGTCGCCCTGGTCACCGCGCTGGGCGGCGCGGCCCAGGCCCTGGCCGGGCTGAGCCCGACGCTGCTGCTGCTGGTCCTGCTGGTGGTGCCGATGGCCGTGCTGGAGTCGATGGCGGACACGGCGGTCACGACGATCCTGCAGACCGACCCCCCGCCCGGGCTTCGGGGGCGGGTACTGGGCACCTGGCGCAGCCTGTCCACGGTGTGGGGGTTGGCAGGCCCCCCGTTCCTCGGCGTGTTCATGCAGCTCGCGGGCGTCCGCACGGCGCTGGCCGCGGGCGGCGCGGCGACGGCGGCGTCGGTGGCGGTGGGCGCGGCGGTGCTGACGCGACGTCAGAAGCCCAACTGACCGTCGGTGCATGGCCGCCGAGCGCGTGGGGCAGCCGCGAGGGGACCATCGGCTGAGCAGGGAAGAAGCAAGCGCAGGAGGCAATCTGATGGCCGACCTCAGCCCCATCGATCTGCAGAAGGCCCTGAAGGGCGCGAACTACCCCGCCGACCGCGACGAACTCGTCGAGTGCGCCCGCTCGAACGGCGCCGACGACTCACTCGTCTCCAAGCTGTCCGACCTGGGCGCCAGCCGCTTCGACGGCCCCAACGACGTCCAGCAGGCCGTCTTCCGCGAGTAGCCCACCGAGGCACAACCGCTCCGCCCGGCCCAGCCGCCCCCACGTCGGCGGCCGGGCTCACGGCATCTGCGCCTACGACCCGGCGGCGCAGCCGCGGAAGACGGCGCGGCCGGCCGTGCCGTCGTACGAGCCGTTGTCCACCACGACCACCTGCGGCTGCTCGGGCAGCTCGGCCAACCGGTCCAGGCTGTGCAGCAGTTCGGCCCACCGGTTGTGGGTGATCACGACGACCGGCACCCGACGGTCCGTCACCCGGCCGCCCTCGCTTGCCGTTCCAGCCGGGCCAGCGCCGCCTCGGTGCGGGCGGGCAGTGGACGCCGCTCGCGCAGCGCCACCGGCAGCACCGCGGCCGCCGCGCGCAGCGCCCTTGCGGCCTCCGGGCTCCGGAGGGCGGCGTCGCGGATGAGTGCGGCGGCCGTGCGGCCGACGACCGGCCAGGGGCGCCGCAGCACGGCGGTGAGCAGGGCGTTGCGCCGCAGTTGAGCGGTTCGGCCCGGCCTCGGGCCGGGGTCGGGGTCGTGCCGGGCGCGGACGGCCGGGCAGTAGACGAGTTCCCAGCCGGCGGCGTGCAGGTCCATCGCCAGCAGCGCCTCCTCCCCGCCGATGCCCACCAGCGGGTGGAAGCCGCCGACGCCGAGGAAGGCCTCCCGGCGGACGACGGCGGCGCAGGCCAGGAAGCCGAGCACGGACGGTCCGGGCAGACCCGCGTCGCTGCCCAGCGGAGACGCCGCCAGCCACTCGTTGAGCGGGTCCGGCCGGGGCGGGTCCTGACCGACCCAGGTCGCGGCGGCGACCAGCCCCAGCCGGGGCCGGGCGGCCAGGGTGCGGGCGGCTTCCGCGCAGGCTCCCGGTTCCCACCAGGAGTCGTCGTCGGCGAAGGCCACGAAGTCGGTGCCGAGCCGCGCGGCCCCGAGGTTGCGGGCGGCCGCGCCCAGGTTCCGACGCAGCGTCAGCAGGTCGACGCCGGGCTGCCCGCTGCGCACCGCCGCTCCCGTGCCGTCGCTGGAGGCGTTGTCCACGAGGACCACGGGCGGGCGTTCCGGCAGGGACCGCAGCCGGTCCAGGGTGGCCAGGGCGCGTTCGCGCCGGTTGCGGGTGATGACGACGACCCCCAGGCTCATGGCGCGGCCACCGGCCTCGGCAGGGCGTCCAGCACGTCGAGGGAGTCCAGGGCGTCGTGCACTTCCGCCACGGTGATCCGCAGCAGCCGGGGGTCCGGGTCCCTACCGTGCGCGTCTCCCGGGCGCGGCCCGGCGTCACCGGGGTCCGGGCGCCACAGGGCGAGGTGCCGCGAGCACGGCGGCGGGCCCCAGATGCTGGGCGAGACCGGCCCGAACAGGGTCACCGACGGCGTGCCCAGGGCCACGGCGAGGTGGGCGAGGCCGGTGTCGCCGCTGACCACGGCGCGGGCCCCGGCCACCAGGGCGGCGAGCGCGTCGAACGGCACGTCGGCCCGGCCGCCGCAGACGGCGTCCGGCGGCAGCCCGGCCGACTGCCGGATGCCGTCGGCCAGTTGCCACTCCCCCGCTCCGGCGCTGAGCGCCACGGAGACCCCCCGGTCGCGCAGCCCGGCCGCCAGTGCGGCCCAGCGCTCGGGCGGCCACCGGCGGGCCCCGGCGTCCGCGCCGGGGTGCAGCAGGACGGCCCCGGGGGCGGGCGAGGGGCGGGCGGGCGGGTCCAGCCGGGTCTGGCCGGGGTCGGCGGGGATGCCGTACCAGCCGAGCAGACGGCACCAGCGCTCGCGCTCGTGCTCGTCCTCCCGCCATGTCGGGCCGTCCACCGCGCTGAACGCCAACAGCCGTGCGGGACGCAGCGGTTCGAGGACGCGGCGGCTCTCAGGGCCGCTGCCGTGCAGGTCGATCGCGGCCACCGGAGGCGGTCCGGTCCACGGGGGCGGCTCGGGGACGCCGCGTCCGGCGGCGTGCGCGGGCAGCAGCCGGTCCACGCACCCGGTGGCCCGGGCCGCCTCCCGCAGCCGCTCCGGTGCGATCAGCACCAGCTCGTGCGCGGGCCACCACCAGCGCACCGCCCGCAGCGCCGGAAGCCCGGTGAGCAGGTCGCCCAGCCCCAGCGCGCGCAGGACGACGACGCTCTGACGCTCCGTCACGGCGGGGTCGCCTCGGTGGCCAGGGCCGCCCGGCGGGCGAGCGCGCTGGTGGAGTGGCCGTCGAGGTAGGGCAGCACCAGGGCGTCGCCGCCCCACTCGGCCAGTGCCGCCGCCTCCGGCAGCCCGGCGGCGGTGTAGTCGCCGCCCTTGACCCACAGGTGCGGACGCAGGGTGCGCAGCACCGCCTCCGGCGTGTCCTCGTCGAACACCGCGACGGCGTCCACGCAGCCGAGTCCGAGCAGCACCCGCGCGCGGTCGGTGGCGGAGTTGAGCGGGCGGCCCGCGCCCTTGAGGCGGCGCACCGAGTCGTCGGAGTTGAGGCAGACGACCAGGCAGTCCCCCAGTCGGCGGGCGGACTCCAGCAGGCCCACGTGCCCCGCGTGCAGCAGGTCGAAGCAGCCGCCGGTGGCCACCACCGTGCCGCCCCGGGCTCGCACCGACGCAGCCAACTCCTGGGCGCTGGAAGGTATTTCGTCATCCCCGGCCGAATCGTCGGTCCAGGTCCTGGCGGCGCTCACCCCGCCCGCCGCGACGAAGTCCGCCGCGGCGAGCACCGCCCGCTCCACGGCCTCCTCGGCGATCCGCCCGTCGGCCAGCGCTGCGGCGGTCGTGGCGGCGAAGCAGTCCCCCGCCCCGCAGGGATCGCCGGGTGCCGCGTAGGGCGCGGGGATCAGCATGGGGCTGTCCGCGCCGCGCCCGAGGAGCGCGCCTCCCGCGCCGAGCGTGACGGCCACGGCTCCGGCCCGCCAGCGTTGCGCCAGCAGGGCCGCCCGCCGCGCGTCGGCGGCGAGTTCGTGCCCGCCCACCTCGGGCGCGAAGCCGCACGCCTCGGCGCGGTTGGGCGTGGCCAGCCGGACCCCGGGCACGGGCGGGCCGCCGCGCGGGTGCGGGTCCCAGACCACCGCGGCGCGGCGGGTGCGTGCGGCGAGGGCGTCG
>NZ_JBHSQJ010000047.1:37112-77272 GCF_042658505.1 Streptacidiphilus monticola
GCGGACCAGCGGGCGGCCCTCGGCGCGGATCCGGGTCTTCACCGGCAGCGAGCCGTCGAGCGGCAGCTCGACCAGGGTCACCCGCTCGGCCAGCCGGGCCCGGACGAGTTCCGCCTCCGGTCCGCCCCCGAGGGCGGTGACCAGGACGGTCTCCCGGTCCGGCGCCGCGCGCGCGGCCAGCCAGGCGGCCAGTCCCGCGCCACCGGGCCGGGCGTCCTCGTGCGCGACGTCCACGACCGGGGCGGGGGCGTCGGGGGCGAGCCGGGAGACCGTGCCGTCGACGTCGCGGTCGAGCAGCGCGTCGCCGACGACGACCAGCGGCCCCCCGGCGCTCATGCCGGCTCCCGGAGCCCGGGCTCCTGGCGGCGGGCCAGGGCGGCGTCGAAGCACTCGCACACCACGTGCAGCGCGAGCAGGTGCAACTCCTGCACGGTGGCTGTGAGTTCGGCGTCGATGTCGAGGACCTCGTCGGCCACCGCGGCCAGCGGGTTGGGGCGGCGGCCGGTCATCGCCCAGACGCCGAGGCCGCAGTCGCGGGCCGTCTCGGCCGCCCGCAGCAGGTTGGGGCTGCGGCCCGAGGTGGACAGGGCGACCAGCACGTCGCCGGGCCGCCCGTGTGCCTCGACCTGCCGGGCGAAGACCTCGTCGTAGCCGTAGTCGTTGCCGATGGCGGTGACGCTGGAGGTCTCGGCATGGAGGGCGAGCGCGGAGAAGCCGCGGCGCTCGGCGGCGTAGCGGCCGACGAGTTCGGCGGTCAGGTGCTGGGCCTGGGCGGCGCTGCCGCCGTTCCCGGCGGCGAGCAGCCGCCCCCCGGCGGGCAGCAGGCCCGCCAGCGCCTCGCCCCAGGCGGTCAGCAGTGGCAACTGCCGCTCCCGCAGCCGGGCGACGGCGTCCTCCAGGGCGCGGCAGTGGCCGGCGGCCAGGCGCAGGTCGCTCTGGCGGCCGGGCACGCGGTCGGACAGGTGACGGAGCATCAGGCGGCCTCCTCGACCGTGGTGGGGACCGGCGCGGCAGCCGCCGGCCCGGCGTCGGCGTACCGGGCGCCCGCCGGGGCGACCGAGGGGCCGAACTCCGCGGCAGAGGGCTGCAGTTCGGCGTAGACGGCCTCGGTGGCCGCGGCGACCTGGTTCCAGCCGAAGCGGTCCAGGACCCGCCGCCGCCCCGCCGCCCCGTAGGCGCGGCGCAACCCGGGCTGCCGCAGCAACGCGGCGACCTCGGCCGCGAAGCGTTCGGTGTCGCCCTGCGGCACCAGTCGGCCGGTGACGCCCTCGGCGACGGAGTCGAGGTGCCCGCCGACCGCCGTGGCGACGACGGGGACGCCGCAGGCCATCGCCTCCAGCGGGACGATGCCGAAGGGCTCGTACTGCGCGGGGCAGACCACCAGGTCGGCGCTGCGCAGCAGTTGCGGCATCCGGCTGCTGGGCACGCCGCCGAGCAGCCGCACCCGGTCGGCCACGCCGGCCTGCTCGGCGACGGCGCGCAGACGCCGTGCCTCCTCGTCGCCCGCCAGTTCCTCGGCCGGGGGACCGCCGACGACGAGCAGCTCGGTGTCGGGCAGTACGGCCAGCGCGCGGATGGCGACGTCGGTGCCCTTGCGCGGGACCAGCCGCCCGACGGCGAGGATGCGGTGCCCGGGGCCGCGCGCCTCGCGCGGCCCGTCGGGCCGGAACCGGTCCGGGTCCACCCCGCAGGGCACGATCCGCACATGGGTGTCGTCCACGCCCATCGCCCGCAGTTCGGCGACCTCGTCGCGGCAGGTGGCCACGATCCGGTCGACGGCCCGCCCGACGGCGGTCTCGATCTCGACGCGGCGCGGGGGGCTGGTGTCGGCCGCGCCCTGATGGCGCCGCTTGACGGTGCCCAGCGCATGGTAGGTGTGCACCACCGGGATCCGGTGGCCGCCCACCCGGTGCGCGCCCAGCAGCGCGGCCAGGCCGGACATCCAGAAGTGCGAGTGGACGGCGTCGGGCGGTGCCGCCTCCCAGTCCGCCGCCAGCCGGGCCCCGAACTCGGCCATGTAGGGCAGCAGCCGGTCCTTGGGCAGCGGTTCGGGCGGCCCGGCGTCCACGTGCCGGACGACGACCCCGGGGCGCAGCGGCACGTCCACCGGCAGCAGCGGATCGTCGCGCCGGGTGTGGACGACTACCTGGTGGCCGCGGTCGGCGAGCGCGCCGGCCAGCGCGGCGACGTGCACGTTCTGCCCGCCGGCGTCCACGCCGCCGAGCACGGCCAGTGGGCTGGCGTGCTCGGACACGAGCGCCAGGCTCAGCGGACGGGTCGGACGGGTCGGACGGTTGGCAGCCATCAGCGGACGACCTCCTCGATCAGGGCTTCCCAGTCGGCCAGGAAGCGCTTCAACCCGTAGCGGCCCAGAGCGGCCTGACGGGCGTTCAGCCCGTCGCTCCGGGCCGCCTCCGGGTCGGCCAGGTAGTGGCGGACGGCCTCGACGAGTTCCTCGGGCCGGGTGGACAGCACCCCCGCACCCGGGGGCACGGCGGTGACGGCTTCGGTGGTGGCCAGCGCCACGACGGGCATGCCGAGGTGCATGGCCTCCAGCAGCGAGAGCCCCAGCGAGGTCCACCGGACCGGGTGCACGTACACCCGGCGGCGGGCCATCTGCCGGTGCAGCTGCGCCTGCGGCAACTCGTGGCTGAGGCAGCGCTCCTGGGGCAGGCCCACGGCCGTGCACAGGTCGCGGGTGCCCATGCCGAACACGTCGATGGGCGCGGCCTGCGCGAACAGCGGCAGCAGGTCGGTGCCGGTGGTCCGGCCGCGCCGGACCGGCTCGTTGACGACGACGGCGCTGCGTTCGAGCTCGCCGGTGTAGTGGTGGCCGGGGTCGACGATCCCGTGGTCGATCACCTCGGTCCGGGTTCCGCCACTGTCCCAGAACAGCCGGTTGAACGGGGTGACGTGAACCAGCGTCAGGTCGCCGCGCTCGGCCATGGGGTGGCGGGTGTCGGGCACCGCGCCGTCGGGGGCGTTGTGCTCCAGGTAGACGGCGGGGATGTCCCGTCCGGGGCGTCGGCCGGTCCACTCCTCCACCAGCCGCTCCTCGTGCGGGCGTTGCAGCACCACCAGGTCGATCGGCGCGTCCCGCAGCCGGTGCGGTGCGATCTCGTGGACGTGGTCGGGCCACTCGAAGGTCCTGGCCCGGCCCCGCCCGTCCGGCCCGCGGTCGGGGGTGACCGGGACCAGGTAGGTGTGCGGGCCCTGGACGAAGGCTGTCGTCCACGAGCCGTGGACGTGCCAGAGGAGGATGTTCACGCCGTCACCTCCGCGGTGGGGTCGATCAGGCGCCGGACGGCGGCGAGCACGTCGTCGCCGGTGAGCGAGTCGAGGCAGGGGTGCCCGGGGACCGGGCAGCGCCGGGCCCGACTGCCGGCGCAGGGCGCGTCCTGCACGCCCAGGATTTCGGTGGGGACGCGGTAGGGCCGCCAGCGTTCGGCGGGGACGACCGGCGCGAAGAGCGAGACCACCGGCGTCCCCACGGCGGCGGCCAGGTGCGCGGGCCCGGTGTTGCCGACGACCACGGCGTCGGCCCCGGCGAGGACGCCGCTGAGCGCGGCGAGGTCGGTGCGCCCGCCGAGGTCGAGGGCGTACCGGCCGTAGCCGGACACCTCCGCGGTGAGCGCCCGCTCGGCGGCGGCGCCGGTGACCACGACGCGGTACCCGGCCCGGTGCAGCACGTGCACGGCGTCGGCGGCGACCTTCGGCGCGACGGCGCGCGCGGGCACGGCGGCGCCCGGGTGCACGACGAGGTACGGAGCGGCCCCAGTGAGCGCGGTGGCCTCGGGCGGGGTCCGCACCTGCAGCCGCCCGTCGTCCCCCGGCGGCAGCCCGAACCCGCCCGCGGCGAGCAACTCCGTTGCGGCCTCGGCCTCGTGGCAGTTGTCCGCACGCTGGTGGCGAAGGTCCAGCAGCGAGCCTGGGTAGTCCACGCTGTCCGCGCCGATCCAGGGGATGCCCGCGAGACGGAGGAGCAGGGCGGTGGGGAGCGGGCTCTGGTGGAAGGAGACGAGGACGAAGGCGCGGTCGTACTGCTGGCCCGCCAACTCATCGATGATGAGCGGTACTTCGGACGACGCCACGTCCGGCGGCTCGAAACCCACCCACGGCGCGTCCCACACGTGCACCCGCTCCACCCCCGGCAACAGCCGCGCCGCCGCCTCCCCGTGCGGCCCGCACAGCAGCCCCACCTGCGCCCCCCGCCCCCCAGCCGCCCTGACCGCCGGCCCGGCGAGCAGCACATCCCCCGCACTGTCCAACCGCACCACGAGCACCCGCTCCTGACGCCCCTCACCCCGCCACGCCCCCTGCCCGGCCACCCCACGCTCGGCGCCGTGCCCACCAGCCCGGTGCCCCCAGGCGGCGCGCAGCCCCTCGCCCGAGGGCGCCACAGCAGTCGCAGCGGCCCGGGGCTCCGCCTTCGCGCATGGCGCATCCGCCCTCGCGGGCCCGCCCAGGGCGGCGCGAAGCGCCTCGCCCGAGGACACCACAGCAGCCGCAGCGGCCCGAGGCTCCGCCTCCGCGCATGACGCATCCACCCTCGCGGGGCCGCCCAGGGCGCCGCGCAGCGCCTCGCCCGAGGCCACACGGGACCTGTCCGACCCGCCGTCAGCTCCACTCGCAGGGCCGCCCGACTCCCCAGCCCGGGCGGCGCGAAGCGCCTCGCCCGAGGCCACACGGGACCTGTCCGACCCGCCGTCAGCTCCACTCGCAGGGCCGCCCGACTCCCCAGCCCGGGCGGCGCGAAGCGCCTCGCCCGAGGCCACACGGGACCTGTCCGACCCGCCGTCAGCTCCACTCGCAGGGCCGCCCGACTCCCCAGCCCGGGCGGCGCGCAGCCCCTCGCCCGAGGGCACTACAGCAGCCGCAGGCTCCGCCTCCCCGCATTCCACATCCACCCTCGCGGGCCCGGCCAGGGCGGCGCACAGCGCCTCGCCCGAGGCCACACGGGACCTGTCCGACCCGCCGTCAGCTCCACTCGCAGGGCCGCCCGACTCCCCAGCCCGGGCGGCGCGAAGCGCCTCGCCCGAGGGCGGTGGCGGGGGGCCAGGCGAACCGGGACCTGTTCCACTCACCGACCTGTCCGTAGCCTCCGCCCGGGGGGCGCTAAGCGCCTCGAACGAGGCCGTCGGCTGCGGGGGCGTCAGGACCGCGAGGGCGCGGGACGTGGCGGTGGGGAGGTCGGGTGCGAGGGAGTGAGTGGGGGCGGCGGCGGCCGTCTCGTCGGGGGAGGTGGCCGCGTTGGGGACCAGGAGGGACAGCGCCGCGCCGGCCGCGCGGCCCGCGGCGAGGTCGGAGGCGATGTCGCCGATCACGACGGTGCGTGCCGGGGGGAGGCCCAGGGCGGCGGCAGCCGCCAGCACCAGCCCGGGCGCGGGCTTGCGGCAGGGGCAGCCGTCCGCAGGACCGTGCGGGCACACCGCCCAGACGTCCAGCGGACCGAGCAGCCGGTCCACCTCCGCCGCCACCGCCCGCACACCCGCGCGGTCCAGCACCCCGCGCGCCACGCCGGACTGGTTGCTGACGACGCCCACCGCGAGCCCCGCCGCGCGGACGGCGGCCACCGCCTCCGCCGCGCCCGGGCACAGCCGCACCAGCCGCGGATCGCCGTTGTAGGGGACGTCCTCGACGAGCGTTCCGTCCCGGTCGAAGAGGACGGCCCCGGTGAACATCCCCGCCCCACGGCCGGGGCCCAGCAGCCATGGGCCAAGACCAGGACCAGGATCAGGGCCACGACCCAGCGCAGTCAGAGGAGTTGAGCGCATGTCAGGCCGCCTCCCTGCCGACTGCGTCGGCGTCGGCCCCGGCCCCGGCCTCGGCATCGCCCTCGGCACGGGGGCGGGCTTGCGGGGCCGTCCACGGCCGGGCTGTGCGGTGGCGGGCCCACCCGAGCAGCCAATGGGCGCACGCCGCAGGGGGGATGGCGAGGCTGGTGAGCACCATCGCCCGGATCTCCTCCACGGTCCTCGGGCCCGGCGCGATCCGCTTCCACGCGAACTCGCCCGTGCCCAGCGCCCATCCCAGCACGGAGGCGGCGGCGACGCGTCGCCCGCCGCAGGCCAGCGCCACGATCGCGCCGGCCCCCGCGGCCGTCACGGCCGCGTGCCGGGGCAGTCGGCCCCTCGGTGCCCGCGCTCGGGTCCACCAGTCCCGCCCGTGCAGACGGGTCATCAGGGCGTCGTCCTGGTTGCCCCGTTGGGCCCGCAGGGACGCCCACGGGCCGGGGGCCGGGCGGACGGGATGGGTGGTGTGCCGTCGGCCGTGCCGCAGCTGCCACCCCGCGTCCATCAGCCGCAGCGCGAGGTCCGCGTCCTCGCGGAACGCCCGCGGAAAGCGCTCGTCGAAGCCGCCCACCGACTCCAGGGCCTCTCTCCGGCAGGCAAGGTCGGCGGTGATCCAAGCGGCTCGGGCGAGGCCGGCCGTGCCGCGCTCCCAGTCGGTGGGCCTGCGGTCCGGCGGGAGCGGCACGTCGATCACGCCCTGCACGGCCGCCGTGCCCGGCCCGGCGGCGGCCAGGTCCGCCGTCAACTCCCGGGCCCAGTACGGGCCGGGGACGGTGTCGTCGTCGAGGAAGACGACCCACGGCTCCTTGACCGCCCGCCATCCCGTGTTGCGGGCGACCGCGGGGCCGCCGGCCAGGCTGGGGACGGTCTCCACCCGGTCCGCGAGCCGCGGGGGCACCTGCACCGGCAGCGGGTGGCAGTCGTCCAGCGGGCGGTCGTCCACCAGCACCACCCGCGCGGGCGGCGGGCCCTCCGCCGCCGCCAGCGCGGCGAGGCAGGCGTCGAGGCTCGGCCGCCCCAACGTCGGTACCACCACCGCGTATCCGCTCGTTCCGCTCGCTCCGCTCATTCCGCGCCTCCGAACAGGTCGGCCCGGTTCACGGTGAACGGGCCGATGGCGAGCAGGTCCACGGGCGAGGAGCCGAAGCACTCCAGCGCGTCCCTGGGGTCGTCGACGATCGGCCGACCGGCCGTGTTGAAGCTGGTGTTGACGACGACGGGCAGTCCGGTGCGCCGCTCGAACTCCTGCAGCATCCGGGCCACCAGCGGTTCCCGCGCCGGGTCCACGGTCTGGATCCGGGCGGTGCCATCCACATGGACGACCGCCGGGATGCGGTCCCGCCACTGGGGTGCCACGTCGTGGACGAAGAGCATGTAGGGACTGGGCAGCGGCCCGTCGAAGATCTCCTGCGCCCGGTCGGCGAGGACCATGGGCGCGATGGGCCGGAACTGCTCGCGGCCCTTGACCTCGTTGAGGCGCTCCAGGTTGGCGGCGTAGCCGGGGTGCGCGAGCAGGGAACGGTGTCCGAGGGCGCGCGGCCCGTACTCGGAGCGGCCCTGGAACCAGCCGACGACGCCGTCCCGGGCCAGCACCTCGGCCACCTCCGCCGCCACGTCCGGCGGCCGCCGGAGCGGGACGCGCGCCCGGCGCAGCCAGGCGGCCAGTTCGGCCTCGCTCCACTCGCGGCCGAGGTCGGCGCCCGGCATCGGGGCGACCGGCTCGCCCTCCTGAGCGGCGAAGGCCAGCGCCGCGCCGAGCGCGGTCCCGGCGTCGCCCGCCGCCGGCTGGACCCACACCCGGTCGAACGGACCCTCCTGGGCGATACGGGAGTTGGCGACGCAGTTGAGCGCGACGCCGCCGGCGAGGGCCAGCAGCCGGTCGCCGGTGCGCCCGTGCAGCCAGCGGACGAGGTCGAGCAGGACCTCCTCCAGCACGCGCTGCGCCGAGCAGGCGAGGTCCGCGTGGACCGGGGACCACTCCTCGCTGCCGGACGGCCGCGGCGGGGCGTAGGCGTTCCAGTCCACGCCGGTCGCCCGGAAGCCGCCGTCGCCGGTGGCGTACACGTGGCGGCGCAGGTCGGCCGCCATCCGCGGGCGGCCGTAGGACGCGAGGGCCATCACCTTGTACTCGTCGGAGGAGCGCAGGAAGCCCAGATGGGCCGTCAACTCCTCGTAGAGCAGGCCCAGGGAGTGCGGCAGTTCCTGGCTGGCCAGCGGTTCGAGCTTGCCGCCCTCGCGGCGCGCCGCGAGGTGCGAGGTCGCCTCGCCCCGGCCGTCGAGGACCAGGACCGAGCACGGGTCGGCGTCGTCCCCGTCCGCGCAGAAGGCCGCGGAGGCGGCGTGGGCGACGTGGTGGCGGACGAAGCGGACCTGCGCCGGGTCGAGCCCGGGCAGTGCCTCGGCGAGGAAGCCCGGGGCCTCGACGGCGTAGCGCACGCGCAGCGGGTCCCAGGGGTCGTCGAGTCCCAACTCGGCCGCGGGGCGGCTGAGTCCGGGATCGAAGGAGTAGCACACGGCGTCCAGGTCCTGCGGGCGGAGCCCGCCCTGGGCCAGGCACCAGCGGGCCGCCTGTTCGGGGAGTTCCCAGGCGGAGAAGGGCACCGGCCGCTTGCCGTGCTTGCGGCGGGAGAAGCGTTCCTCTTCGGCTGCGGCGACGGTCCGGCCGTCGACGACGAGCGCGGCGGCGGGGTCGTGGAACAGGGCGTTGATGCCGAGGACGCGCATCCGGGTGTCCTCTCGGGAGGTGGGTTCGGGCGGGTCAGGCGGCCTGGTCGCGGAACCAGGCGATGGTCCGGGCCAGGCCCTCGCGGGCGTCGACCTGCGGCTCCCACTGGAGCTTGCCGCGGGCCAGGGTGATGTCGGGCCGCCGCACGGCCGGGTCGTCCACCGGCCGTTCGACGAACTCGACGCGGGACCGGGATCCGGTCAACTCCAGCACCAGCTGGGCGAGTTCGAGCATCGAGTACTCGGCGTCGTTGCCCAGGTTGACCGGTCCCGACAGGTCGGAGCCGAGCATCGCGAGGATGCCGGCCACGGTGTCGGCGACGTAGGTGAGCGAGCGGGTCTGCCGCCCGTCGCCGGTGACGGTGAGCGGCTCACCGGCCAGCGCCTGCCGGATGAAGGTGGGCACCGCCCGGCCGTCGTGGCCGCGCATCCGCGGCCCGTAGCTGTTGAAGAGGCGGACGATGGCGGTGTCGGTGCCGTGCACGGCGGCCTCCGCGGTGACCAGCGCCTCGGAGAAGCGCTTGGCCTCGTCGTAGACGCTGCGCGGTCCGACCGGGTTGACGTTGCCCCAGTAGCGCTCGTTCTGCGGATGCTGCCGGGGGTCGCCGTAGACCTCGGAGGTGGAGGTGTAGAGGAAACGGGCGCCGTGCTCGCGGGCGAGCCCGAGCGCGTTGCGGGTGCCCAGGCTGCCGGTCTCCAGCGTGTGCAGCGGCAGCCGCAGGTAGTCCAGCGGTGAGGCCGGGGAGGCCAGGTGCAGCACCGCGCCGAGACCCGCCAGCCGGGGTATCCGCAGCGCGTGGGCGTCGGTCACGTCGGCGCGCACCAGCCGGAACCGGGGGTGGCCGACCAGGTGGGCGACGTTCTCCGGTCTGCCGGTGCTGAAGTCGTCGACGCAGACGACGGGATGCCCCCGTTCCAGCAGGGCGGTGCACAGGTGCGAGCCGAGAAAGCCCGCGCCGCCGGTGACCAGGGCGCCCGCGGCGCTGTCAAGGGCCTGACTCATCTCGGCCTCCGGGGTCGTGGTGCCGTTCGGGGTGACCGGCGGCTACCCGGACTTATTCGGGCAAACCACTCAGCACACTGAGCGATTCGGCAGCCCGCTCCGGCCGACCGCGAACTATGCGGGGAGGCCCCGGACTTGGGCTGCCGCGCGCGCCCCGGGAAAGGCTTCGTACCCGCACCGCCCCCGCGCCCGCGCCCGATCGGCCTCGTCCCGACCATCCCGGCCAGGGGGTTTCCGACCGCCGCGGCCGGGCAGCCGCCGCACATGGATCACTCACGCGCGCCCGTCCTGGAAGCCCTCGCGAACCACCGGCGCAACAGCCGGACGGCGTTCACCCCGCCGGGGCACCGGCAGGGGCGGGGTGTCGATCCCCGAGTGCTGGAGATCATGGGTCCGGACGTCTTCCGTTCCGACCTGCTCGCCGTCTCCGGCCTCGACGACCGCACCTCCTCCAACGGCTACCTGGAGCTGGCCCAGGAGCTGATGGCCGACGCCGTGGGCGCGGACCACGCCTTCTTCTCCACCTGCGGCAGCTCCCTGTCCGTCAAGTCGGTCATGCTCTCCGCCGCCGGCCCGCACGAGAAGCTGATCGTGGGCCGCGACGCGCACAAGTCCGTGGTCTCCGGGCTGATCCTCAGCGGTATCGAGCCGATCTGGGTCGACCCGCAGTGGGACCCCGAACTCCACCTGGCCCACCCGCCGGGCGCCGACCGCTACGCCGACCGGATCGCCGAACACCCGGACGCCAAGGGCGCGTTGGTCACCTCGCCGACGCCCTACGGGACCTGCGCCGACCTCGTCGCCGTCGCGTCCGAGTGCCACGCCGCCGGCATCCCGCTGATCGTCGACGAGGCCTGGGGCGCGCATCTCCCCTTCCACCGCGACCTGCCCACCTGGGCCATGGACGCCGGAGCGGACGTCTGCGTCACCTCCGTCCACAAGATGGGGTCCGGTCTGGAGCAGACTTCGGTCTTCCACCTCCAGGGCGACCGGATCGACCCCATCGCCCTCAAGCAGCGCGAGGACCTGCTCGGCACCACCAGCCCCTCGGTCCTCGTCTACGCCGCCCTGGACGGCTGGCGCCGGCAGATGGTCCAGCACGGGCAGGCGCTCTACGACCACGCCCTCGACCTGGCCCGGGGCCTGCGCGCCGACATCGAGGCGCTCGACGGCATGCACGTCCACGGCCGCGAGGACTTCTGCGCACCCGGCCGGGCCTTCGACCTGGACCCGCTGCAACTCGTCATCGACCTGTCCGGCCTCGGCGTCTGCGGCTACGCCGCCGCCGACTGGCTGCGCGACCGCCACCAGGTGGACCTGCACGTCAGCGACCACCGCCGGATCAGCGCCCAGCTGTCCCACGCCGACGACTCGACCACCGCCCGGACGCTGCTGGACGCCCTCACCGACCTGTCCGCCCACGCCGACTCGCTGCGCCCGCCCGCGAAGGTCGCCGTCCCGGACCCGGAGGACCTGCGCCTGGAGCAGGTGCTGCTCCCCCGGGACGCCTTCTTCGCCGCGCGCGAGGAGGTGCCCCTCGACAAGGCCGAGGGCCGGATCGCCGCCGAGATGCTCACCCCCTACCCGCCCGGCATCCCCGTCGCCGTGCCCGGCGAGCGCCTGACCGCACCGGTCCTGGAGTACCTGCGCAGCGGTGTCGCCGCGGGCATGGTGGTCCCCGACGCCGCCGACCCGGACCTGGCCACGGTGCGGGTCACCGTGCGCGACTGAGGGCCGCCCGGATGCCCGCCGAGCGCCTGCCGACCCTGGACAGCCTCGACGCCCTGGCCGAACTGCTGGACCGTCAGCAGGGTCTGCCGGAGCGCTTGTACGTCCGCTGGTCCCGCGGACCGGAGGCGGACCTGCGTCGCGGCCCGTCCAGCACGGACGAGCTGACGGGCGCGCCGATGCCCGGCCTGTCCGCCAACCCCCTTGCCGTGGAGGACTGGTGGGGCGACCGCCCGGTGGGCCTGTGGGTGGCCCGCCGCCTGCACGACTACAGCCACCTGCGCCACGAGAAGGGACCCGACGTGCGCCCGTGGGTGCTGCGCGGACGGGTGGCGGGTCACGGCCCCGACAACGAGGCGCTGCTCGGCGACGTGGAGCCGGTGGCCTGGGTGTCGGACGCGGTGATCGCGGAGGCGGAGCAGGTGGTGGCCGGCCAGGACGAGCGCTGGGGACCGCTCAGCCGCTGGCACTGAGCCGGTGGCCCGCTGTCGGCCTGAGCCGGTGGACTGAGCCGGTCGCGCTGACGATGGGTCAACTGCCTTCCCGGGTACGTTGGTGACATGGCGTCTGCACAGAGACGCGCCCGGAGCTGGGCCCGGCTGGCCCTGCTCTGCGCCGGGGGCGCGGTGGCCGTGGTACTGCTGGGGGCCGGCCTGGCGAGTGTGCTGTTCCTGGTGACCGGGATGGCCGCGCTCGCCCTGTCCGGGATGGGCGGGTGGTGGGCGCTGTCCCACCACGGCCCGGCCCGGTGGGCGGGCGCGCTGCTCGCCGTCGCCGCGCCCGGCGCCGTCATCGCGTTCTACGTCGGCTCGGGGGTCCTCGTCGAGGTGCTCGTCGCGCTCGTGCTGTGGGCGCTGGCACTGGCCTGCGGCCGGGCCGCGATCCGCCGACTGCGGCAGCCGCACGGGCAACGCCCGCGCGAGGCACCGCGCCCGCGACGGCCGGTGCTGATCATGAACCCCCGCTCGGGCGACGGCAAGGTCGAGGACTTCGGGCTGGCCGCCAAGGCCCGCGCGCTCGGTGCCAAGGTCATTCTGCTCGAGCCCGACGTGGACCACGACGTCGCGGCCCTCGCCCGCGAGGCCGTGGCCGACGGTGCGGACCTGCTCGGCGTCGCCGGCGGCGACGCCTCCCAGGCGCAGGTGGCGGCGGTCGCCGCGGAGAGCGGGCTGCCCTTCCTGGTCGTCCCCGCGGGCACCCGCAACCACTTCGCCATGGACCTCGGACTCGACCGGGCCGACCCCTCCCGCAGCCTCGACGCGCTGACCGACGGCGTCGAGGTCCGCGTGGACCTGGGCCGGGTGGCCGGCCGGCCCTTCGTCAACACGGTCTCCTTCGGCGTCTACGCCGAGATCGTGCAGAGCCCCGAGTACCGCGACGCCAAGAACCGGACCATCCTGCAGCAGCTGCCCGAGCGCCTGCTCGGTGCCTCCGGCGCCCGCCTGGAGGCGCAGGCGGACGACATCCGGCTGACCGCGCCCCAGGCGGTGCTGGTCAGCAACAACCCCTACACCTTCGCCGACCCCCTCGGCGGCGGCCGCCGCCCCCGGCTGGACCTGGGCGTCCTCGGCGTCCTGGGCATCCGCGTCGAGGGCGCCGCCCAGGCCGCGGAGATCGCGGTGCTGGGCCTGCAGGCGCGCAGCATCACCTCGGTGACGGCGCATCAGGTCGTGGTCGAGGCCGACCGGCCGGAGATCCCGGTCGCCGTCGACGGCGAGGCGCTCACCCTCCCCACCCCCGTCAGCTGCTCGCTCCTCCCGCGCGTGCTCCGCGTCCGCGTCCCGCGCCACCGCCCCGGCGCCGCGGTCACCTCCGTCCCCGTCGACTGGCGGCGCATCATCCGGCTGGCGCTGGGCCGGGAGTGACGTCCCGGAAGAAAATCCCCCGGACGATGTCGAGAACGCGCGAGCGGCTCCGTCCCCGGTACGAAGGCGGCCACAATGGGTCGCACGAGCACCGAGGAGAACCACGATGGCCAAGTACCTGCTGCTCAAGCACTACCGCGGCGCCCCGGCCCCGGTGAACGACGTCCCCATGGAGAAGTGGACGCCGCAGGAGATCACGGCCCACATGCAGTACATGCGGGACTTCGCGGCTCGGCTGGAGGCGACCGGCGAGTTCGTGGACGCGCAGGCCCTCGCCCCCGAGGGAGCCTTCGTCCGTTACGACGGCGAGGGCCGCCCGCCGGTCACCGACGGGCCGTTCGCGGAGACCAAGGACCTCATCGCGGGCTGGATGGTGATCGACGTGGACAGCTACGAGCGGGCCGTCGAGCTCGCCGGCGAGCTGTCGGCCGCACCGGGTGCGGGCGGCGAGCCGATTCACGAGTGGCTCGAACTGCGTCCCTTCCTGGCCGCCCCGCCCGCCGTCACGGACTGACCCCGCCGATGGACGAGGCACTGCTGCGGAGCCTGATCCCCGGCGTCCGCGCCGTCCTCGTCCGCCTCGGAGCCGACTTCGCGGCGGCCGAGGACGCCGTGCAGGNCTGGTCGAGGCGCTCCGCGTCTGGCCCGCCGACCCGCCGCGGGATCCCAGGGGCTGGCTGGTCACCGTCGCCTGGCGCAAGTTCCTCGACGCGACCCGCGCGGACACCGCCCGCCGCAGGCGCGAGGACCTGCTGGACGAGCAGCCGGCCCCCGGGCCGGTCCCGGGGACGGACGACACGCTGCAGCTCTACTTCCTGTGCGCGCACCCGTCGTTGACGCCGGCGTCCGCGGTCGCGCTGACCCTGCGCGCCGTCGGCGGTCTGACGACCCGCCAGATCGCCCAGGCGTACCTGGTGCCCGAGGCGACCATGGCGCAGCGCATCAGCAGGGCCAAGCGCACCGTCGCCGGCGTCCGCCTCGACCGGCCCGGGGACGTGGCCACGGTGCTTCGCGTGCTCTACCTCGTGTTCAACGAGGGCTACTCCGGCGACGTGGACCTCTCCGCCGAGGCCATCCGGCTGACCCGGCAGCTGGCCGCGGCGGTCGACCACCCCGAAGTGGCCGGCCTGCTGGCGCTGATGCTGCTGCACCACGCCCGCCGCGCGGCCCGGACCGCGCCCGACGGGAGCCTGGTGCCGCTGGCCGAGCAGGACCGCCGCCGCTGGGACACCGCGGCGATCGCGGAGGGCGTCGCGATCCTCCAGGCAGCCCTGGCCCGCGACCGCCTGGGCGAGTTCCAGGCCCAGGCCGCGATCGCGGCGCTCCACGCCGACGCGCCCTCGGCGGCGGAGACGGACTGGGTCCAGATCGTGGAGTGGTACGACGAGCTGGTCCGGCTGACGGACAGCCCCGTCGTCCGCCTCAACCGCGCGGTCGCCGTGGGCGAGGCCGACGGCCCCCGCGCGGGTCTCGCCGCACTTGCGGCGGTGGACCCGTCCGTCCCCCGGCACACGGCGGTCGCCGCCTACCTCCACGAACGCGCCGGGGACCTGGCCGCGGCCGCCCACCTCTACGCCCAAGCCGCCCGCCAGGCCCCCAACCTCCCCGAACGCACCCACCTCACCCACCAAGCCGCCCGCCTCAACGCCCACTTGCACCTGTGACCCCGCCCCCGGTCCCGCCCCGGGACCCACAGGGCGTCAGCTGGCCGCCGCAGCCGTCCAAGCGGGGTCCCGGCCGAAGAAGGCTGCCAGGCGGTCCTGGATCGGGGCGTCCACGGAGAGGGGCACTTCCGTGCCGAAGACCTTGCCCTCGGCTTCCGGGCCGCGGAAGCGGGGCTGCAGCGCGGCCTGCGCCCAGGCCAAGGACGCCGTGGCGAGCTCCGGGTCCAGGGAGGCCGTCGGCTGGGCCGTCGCACGCGCCAAGTCCCAGTCGTGGACCGCGAGTTCCGCGGCCTGCTGGCTCAGCGTGAACCGCTGCCGCTCCTCGTCCAGACCAGAGCCGCCCGCCCGCCAGGCGTGCAACAGCAGGTCCGCGCCGGAGCGGAACGCGGGCGACCAGTCCTCCGGGAGGACGTCCGGGAAGCCGCCGCTCCAGTCCGGGTCCCGGCCCGACGCGCGGGCGGTGAACTCGCCGAGGTCGTACACCAGATGGCTGATCAGCCGGCCGACCTCCCAGGAGCGGCAGGGCGTCGGGTCGTCCCCCTGCTCCGGCCGCACCGCCGCCACCAGGTGTTCGGTCTGGGCGAGGGCGCGCTCCAGCAGTTCGATGGATGCCATGGGCCGATCGTAGGTTCCGACCGCCCACGCGTCCCGCGCACGACGCGCCCGCGCAAGCGCCGCAGACCCCGCAGCCGCCTCCGCCGCCGCCGCCGTCACGGAAGCGGCGGCTCGACGACTCGTCAGCCGATCCGGCGCACCGCCAGCACGTTGTCGGTCCGGGTGAAGGTGTGGCCGTCGTGGTCGGTGACCTCGTGGAGGTAGTCCTCCTCCAGCAGCACCTTCCACTCCGCCTCCGAGAGCCGAAGCTGGGCCCGCACCTCCGCCGTGCTCGGAAGGTGCACCGGGGGGCCGTCGACGCCCTCGGGGAAGCCGGCGTGGCCGGCGATCAGCAGCAGGCCGCCCGGCGCCACCGCCTCGGCCGCCCGGCGCAGGATCCGCTCGCGCGGCAACTCTGCCTGGGAGTGCAGGAACTGGGAGGTCACCAGGTCGTAGCTGCCCTCGGGGAAGCTGACGCCGAGATCATGGCGCTGCCACTCGATCCGGTCGGCCACCCCCTCGTCCGCGGCGTGGCCGGCCGCGCGGTCGAGCGCCACCTGGGACACGTCCACGGCGACCACCTGCCAGCCCTGGGCCGCCAGCCAGACCGCGTCGGCGCCCTCACCGCACCCGAGTTCGAGCGCGCGTCCGACCGGGAGGCCGCCGACGACCCGGACCAGGGCCGGGTTCGGTCTGCCGCTCCAGATCCGGTCGCGTGACCGGTAGCGGTCGTCCCAGTACTCCGCCGGGGCCGCCGTGACCGGGGCGTGGTCGTGCTCGTGGCCGTGCTCGGCATGGCGGGGGCCGTGGGGGTGCGGGTGGTCGGGATGCTGCTGCGTGCGCTCGTCCATGGCGCCATCCTGCGCGGAGCCGCACCCCTCGGCAAGGAAGCTTGCCGGACCGGCAAAGCCGACCGCCGGTCCACCCGGGTCGCACGAACCGGCAACTCCCCGACAGCAAGGCCCAGTTCGCCCACGGCCCGACTCCGCCACGCTACGCGCACGAACCGATCGGGCGGCACCGCCGTGGCCTCACGGGCGGGAGGTTATGACCACAGTTGCCGGGTAACCGCCCAAAACGAGTCATTCGTGACGATTCCAGTAAGAAGGTGAGTCCGACGGTCGAGCGCGACAAGCCAAGGCAGTCAGACAGGTCGGGCGAATCGACCGGGCAGCGCAAGCGGTCCGCCCCGCCCCGACGCCTGTCGGCCCCGCAGGCCATGCGGCGCGCAGCCGAGCAGCTGTCAGAACTTCTCGGCAAAGCGCCGGAGTCGGTCTCCGGACTGAAGCCGACCGAGCAGGGCTGGGAGGCCCATGTCGAGGTCGTCGAAGTGGAGCGGGTCCCGGAGACCTCGAGCGTGATGGCCAGCTACGAGGTGATTCTCGACCCCCAGGGCGAGCTGCTCGCCTACCAGCGGGACCGCCGGTACTCGCGTGCCCAACTCGACCGCCAGCGACCGGCCGAGCAGGGCTGAGCAAACGTACGGAAGGAAATAGGGCCGTGACCGTGGCACCACAGGGCGGAGCCGGTGTTCCCGCCCAGACCGGCGGGACCGGGAACCTGTACGACGTGTTGGAACTCGTCCTCGACCGAGGACTGGTCATCGACGCGTTCGTCAGGGTCTCGCTGGTGGGAATCGAGATAGCGAAGATCGACGCGCGGGTCGTGGTGGCCAGCGTCGACACCTACCTCCGCTTCGCCGAGGCGGCGAACCGGCTGGACCTGGAGAGCGGGCGCAAGGCGCCGACCCAGCTCACCGACGTGGTCGGGGAGACCCTCGAACACGGGGCGGAGGGCAAGAGCAAGGGCGCGCTGACCGGGGCGGTCGAGGCCTTCAGCGACTCCTTCCACAAGGCCCGCGACAAGGACGCGGACGAGCAGGAGGAGCCCGCACGTCGCCGCTCCTCGCGCCGCAGGGAGGACTGACGGATGTCTCTGTACGTGTACGCCATCACCCGGACCTCCCACCCGCTGCACCTCGACCGGCTCCACGGGGTGGGTGACCCGCCCACCGAACTGCGGGCGGTGCGCGCCGACTCGCTCTGCGCCGTCGTCAGCGGCCTGCCCGATGACCTCAAGGCCAGGCGCCGCGACCTGGAGGCGCACCACGAGGTCCAGGAGCGGCTCTGGGAGGAGGGCGCCACCCTGCCCCTGAGCTTCGGCTTCGTGGCCGAGGACGAGAACGCGGTGCAGGCCATCCTGGAGGAGCGGGGCGCCGAGTTCTCCCAGCGGATGGACGAGCTCGCGGACCAGGTGGAGTTCAACGTCAAGGCGACCGCCGACGAGGAGGCGATGCTGCGCGAGATCATCTCCGGTTCGGACGAGTTGCGCTCCCTCAACGAGGCCACCCGGGAAGGCGGCGGCTCCCCCGACCAGCGGGTGGCCTTCGGGCAGATGCTCGCCGAGGAGGTCCAGCGCAGGCAGGACGCCCTGGCCGAGGAGATCGCCTCGGCGCTGCGGCCGCTGGCGGGCTCCGAGCGGATCTCGCCGCCGTCGTCCCAGTACGCGCTCAACGCCTCGTTCCTGGTGGAGCGCGGCAAGGCCGACGAGTTCGGTGAGACGGGGCGGGAACTGGGCGATCGCCTCCAGAACCGCGCCGAACTCCGGGTCCTGGGCCCGCTGCCGCCCTACAGCTTCGTCTGACGGCCGGCAGCCGCTGACGCTTGATCAGGAGGCGTGATGGGACTCGTGGTTCAGCTGCTGACGCTTCCGCTCTCCCCGGTCAGGGGGGTGGTCTGGGTGCTCGACAAGGTCGTCCAGCAGGCCGAGCGGGAGTACTACGACCCCGAGCCCGTGCAGGCGCGACTGGCCGACCTGGAGCGTGCCCGCGACGAAGGCCGCATCGAGGCGGACGAGTTCGACCGCCAGGAGGAGGAACTCCTGGCGCGGCTCGAGGAGATCCGGCTCTACCAGTTGCGACAAGGAGGCATGCAGGGCGGCCTCTGAGACGCCCCGCACGGACAGGAGATGAACACGACATGATGACGAAGGCCAAGATCGGCGCGGCCGTGCTCGGCGGCTACATGCTCGGTCGCAAGAAGAAGGCCAGGCTCGCCCTGGGCCTGGGTGCGCTGCTGGCCGGGGCCAAGCTCAAGCCGAAGGACCTCGCCGGCGCTCTGGCCGGGTCGCCTCTGCTGGGCAGCGTCAACGACCAGTTGCGCGGAGAACTGCTCAGCGCGGGCCGCGAGGCGGCCAACTCCGTGCTGACGGCCAAGGCCAACAGCCTGGCCGACGCGCTCCACGAGCGGACCCTCGACCTGCGCGAGGGCCGCGGCGGCGGCGAGGCGGAGGACGAGCACGAGGACGAGCAGGGCGACCGGAGTGACAAGAACCTGGACGAGAGGGACGAGCGGGACGAGCGCGCCAGGGGCGACGGGCGGGACGAGGGCGACGGACAGAGGGACGGCCAGAAGGAAGAGGCCGAATCCCGCGCCCCGGCGCGCAAGTCGGCACGGCGCAGCACGACCCAGACCGCTCGCAAGGCCGCCCCCGCCACCCGAAAGGCCGCCGACCGGACGCGCCGTGCCAAGACGCAGACCAGCGGCTCGCGCTCCTCGGGCGCGGCCTCCGGCAGCCGCAGCAGGAGGTCGGACGATGACTGACCGCAAGGCGCCGACCGGGGCCCTGGACCGGGTGCGCGAACAGGTGCAGGGGAACCCCGCCACGAGTCGGCTGTGGGAGGAGCTGGAGCACTACCTGGAAGCCCGGGCGGAGCACGCGGTCACCGATGTCGGCGACCGTCTCGGCCGGGCCGCGAACCGGCTCGCGCAGCCCGGCTCCGGCGGCGACCTCTTCTCCGCGGTGGGCCGCAAGCTGGGCGAGGGCGCCTCACCGGGCAAGATGGCGCTGCAGTTCGGAGCCTCCCGGGTCAAGGACGCCACCACGAAGGCCGTGAAGTCCCTGGGCGGCAAGGGTGGCGACGACGGGGGCGGCGGGGGCAACGGAAAGGCCGCAGCACCCAAGGTGCTGACGATTATCGAGGACATCGACGTGGGCGTCCCGGTTCGCGAGGCGTACAACCAGTGGACCCAGTTCGAGGAGTTCGGCAGGTTCGCCAAGGGCGTCGTCTCGGTCGAGCAGCAGGACGACACGGCGACCGAATGGCGCGTCAAGGTCGCCAAGGCGCAGCGCAGTTGGCGTGCGAAGATCACCGAGCAGGTCCCCGACGAGAAGATCGCGTGGACCTCCGAGGGCGACAAGGGCACCACGCGGGGCGTGGTCACCTTCCATGAGCTCGACGAGAACCTGACCAGGGTCCTGCTCGTCATCGAGTACTCCCCCAAGGGGTTCATCGAGAAGACCGGACGCCTGTTCCGTTCCCAGGGACGCCGCATCCGGTTGGACCTCAAGCGCTACCGCGCCTTCCTGATGATGCGCGGCGAGGCGACAGGCGCCTGGCGCGGCCGGATCCACGAAGGCCGCCCCACGGACGAGGAGGACGAGCAGTCCGGCGAGCAGGGCGACGAGGAGACCCGGTACGGGGACGAGGAGGACGAGGAAGAAGAGCCGTACGACGAGGAAGAAGAGCCCTACGAGGACGAAGAGGAAGACGAAGAGGAGGACGACCGCGACCGCGACGCGGAGGACGAAGAAGAGGACGGCTACGACGACGAGTACGAAGAGGAAGACGAGGAGGACGAGGAAGAGGAGCCCGGACAGGAAGAGCGCCCCCGGCGCAGGTCGACGGCCCGGCGCTGAGGCGCACGCAGACCGACTGACAGGGAGTACGACGTGACCGGACCCAGCTCCTTCGGCCCCGCGTCGGCACGACCGCTTCACCCCTACCGCGAGGAGTCCGGAGCGTCCGGAGCGAATCTCGCGGACATCCTGGAACGCGTCCTCGACAAGGGGATCGTCATCGTCGGGGACATCAGGATCAACCTGCTCGAGATCGAACTCCTCACGGTGAAACTCCGGCTGCTGGTCGCCTCCGTGGACAAGGCCAAGGAGATCGGCATCGACTGGTGGGAACGGGACCCCTCCCTGTCCTCGCGCGCCTACGACTACGACGCCGTCCAACGGACGGACGGGCGCGCGGAGTTGGAGGAGGAGAACAAGCGCCTGCGGGCCGAGGTGAAGGCACTGCGGCGGCGGGCGCGCAAGCCCGAGGCGGAACTGCCCCCGTCCGAACGCGCGTCAGCGGACACCGACCGCGACGAGGCGGATGCGGCCCCACGGCGCCGGCGGAAGCGCGCGGAGGCCGAGGAGCGGGAGAGCTGAACCATGGACGGACGTCTCAGATACGCCTATGCGGTGGTCCGGCCGTCCCCGCCGCTGGAACCGCTGCTGTCCGGTGTCCGCGGGGTCGCGGACGCGTCCGTGGAGCTGGTCGGTTCCGGAGAGCTCGCGGCGGTCGTCAGCTCCGTACCGGCCGAGGACTTCTCCGAACAGGCGCTCAAGGAGCGGCTGGAGGACCTCGACTGGCTGGAGCGTGTGGCCCGCGCTCATCACTCCGTCATCGAGACCCTGTCCGACCGGACGACCGTGCTTCCTCTCCGCCTCGCGACCCTGTACGTCGACGACGCCCACGTCCGCCTGCTGCTCGACGAGCGGCGGCAGGAGTTCGGCCGGCTGCTGGACCGGCTCGCCGACCACGTGGAGTGGGGGGTCAAGGTCTACGCGGAGCCGTCCCCCGAAGCCGGACGCCCCGAAACCGGGGCCGGCACCGACCTGGAGGCGGAGTCCAGCCCGGGGCGTGCCTATCTGCAGCGCCGCCGCGAGCAGCGCCAGGCCAGGGATGACGTCTGGCGCGCCGCGGAGCTGGCCGTCCGGCGGATCGCGGACGAGGCGCGCGAGCTGGCCGTGGAACACGTCGGCCACCGGCTCCAGCAGGGGACCCTCGCCTCGGGCCCTGGTGACAACGTGGCGAACGACGCCTACCTGGTTCCCCGCGATCTCGCGGAGGAGTTCCGCACCCGTGTGCTCCGCGCGGCCGACGGCCTGGTGGGAGTGCGGGTCGAGGTCACTGGACCGTGGGCTCCGTACTCGTTCGCGGAGCCGGCGGCCCCGGACCCGCGGGAGGGAGCCCCGCCGTGACGACGCGTCAGGAGTCAGCGCTTCCGGACCGGCGGATCGCGCTGGTCGACCTGCTCGACCGGCTGCTGGCCGGCGGGGTGGTGCTGACCGGCGACGTGATGCTGTCGATCGCCGACGTGGATCTGGTGCGGATCAACCTGCGCGCCGTCATCGTCTCCGTCAGCGGGCAGACGGACGGCCTCTGGGGCCCCGTCCTGCGGGTCCCCGGGGAGCACGCCGGACATGAGGGAGGAGGCCGGGCATGACCGACCCGCCGCGCGAGCCCGCAGTCGATCTCGAAGCCGCCTGGCGGGAGGCGACCGAGGCCGCGACACGGGCGTTCACCCTGTCCCCCGCGCGCACCGCCGACCTGCCGCCGTCCGGGCGGGGCGAGCCGACCGCCATGGACCGCATCCGCACCGATCCCGACTCCGTGGAGCGGGACCTGGTCAAGCTGGTGCTCACCCTCGTCGAACTGCTGCGGCAACTGATGGAACGTCAGGCCCTGCGCCGGGTGGACCAGGGCGACCTCAGCGACGAGCAGGAGGAGCGGGTGGGCCTGACGCTGATGATCCTTCACGACCGCATGGGCGAGCTCTGCGACCGCTACGGTCTGACGATGGAGGACCTGAACCTCGACCTCGGGCCGCTGGGGCCGCTGCTGCCTCCCTCGTAACTCTTCCAGGCCCCGCGCGCGGTCGGCGCTCGCCGTGGCGCGCCCGGCGGCGGGCCGGGCCGTCGGTCGGCGCTCCCCGGCTCGGCGACCGCGGGACGTTCCGGGGCGGGAACGCCTGCCCCGCCCCGAACGTCCGGACCCGGTTCAGGAGTCGGCGCCCGCCAGGGCCGTCCGCCGGCGGTAGAGCAGCACGCCGGAGCCGGTGGCCGCCACCGCCGAGAACCCGGTCAGCGCCCACATCGCCGGGGAGACGGGAGCGGACCGGCGGTTCAGCCCCGCCGGGACGGCGGTGTCCAGCGGCAGCGCGTCGCTGCCGTGGCCGTGGTGGTCGACGGTGGACCGGGCCGCGCCCGCGGCCAGCTGCCGCTCGGTCGGGACGCTGCCGCGCAGCACGGTCCCGGCCGCCGCTCCGCTGCCGTAGACGACGTCCGAGCAGGCGTAGAACGCCTCCGGGCTGTCGGTGCGCTGCCAGACCATGTAGATCAGCTGGCGGCCGCTGCGGCTGGGCAGCGTGCCGTTGAACGTGTAGTAGCCGCTGGAGCCGTCCCGGCCGGTGGCGTACTGGGCGACCGGGTCGGCCAGGTCCAGGTCGGACCACTTGAGCGGCTGGGTGGGGTCGTAGCCGCCCTTGGTGATGTAGAGGGTCATCACGCCCTGGTGGGCGGCGGTGACCCGGAACTTGAAGGTGTAGGCGCCGGCGGAGACGGCCGTGGCCGCCCAGTCGGTGCGGGCCCAGTCGAGGGCCCGGTACTTGTCGCGGTTGGCCGAGCACAGGTGGCCGTCGGGGATGATCTGCTGGCTCTGGCCGTCGGCGTTGGCGATGTTGACCTCGTTCCAGTCGTAGAGCGGCTGGGTGCCGGTCGCCGCGACGAGGTCCTTGCAGACCTGGGACTGGGGGTTCTCCGGGCCCTCCGCGTAGCACGCGGCGACCCGGCTGACCGGGCCGAAGAGCGTGCCGTGGGCGCTGGCGGGAACGGCGGCGGCGACGAGCACGCCCGTGGCCGCGGTCCCACCGACGAGGAGTCGGCGTATCCAGGACATGGTTCTCCTTCAGGAGCTGCGGGCCGCTGTGGGGGGTTCCGGGCGGTGCCCGGGCATGGCGCGGACCCGGCGCGCCATCGCACACCGAGCGTATGATTGGCCTATACCAATTGACAAGACCCGTCGTGGTTAACCGAGTTGACGACACGTCAGCTCTCATCGACGGCCACGGCCACGGCCGCTCCGTTCAGCGCATCCGCCGGGCGATCACCTCGAAGACCCGCCCGGGTCCCTCGGAGCCCCCTCCTGCCCTCGTCCCCTCCGCCGCACGGTCGTCGAAGGCCAGCACCTCCAGCCCGAGGAACAGCTCCCGGGCCTGCCGCCGGCCCAGCAGCGTGAGGTCCGTCCGGTCGTGCCGGGTGTCGCCGGCGCCGAAGAGGGTCACCGCCAGCAGTCCGCCGGGCGCGAGGCTGCCGCGTACCCGCTGCCAGACCGGCCCGAAGTCCGCGGGCGGCAGGAAGGGCAGGCTGTAGGAGGCGTGCACGAGTTCGGCCGCGGGCAGCTCGACGTCCTGGAGCGCGCCACGCACGACGGTCAGCCGCTCGGCCCCGGCGACACCGGCGCGGACCAGCTCCCCCGCCCCCGGGGCCCGGTCCAGCGCCCAGACCCGCCACCCCTCGGCCAGCATCGCCGACGCCTCCACCCCGCGGCCGCAGCCGAGGTCGAGCGCCAGGCGCCCGTCACCCGGCCCGGCCAGGTCGAGAGCCCGGCGGCACAGCGGCCGCACCGGCCTTCCCTGCGTCGCTGCGGCGGCATCCACCCGTGCGGAAACGGCAACCCCGGTCATCGAGTCCCCTTTGACTCAGCGTCCACTGTGCGGTGCCAGTGGAACCCCGGACCCTGCCCCGACGCAAGATCGCCGCGCCGAGTCGCCGCCGAGGATCCGGCGACGCGCCGTCAGCGGCGCGGCCCGGGCTCGGCCTCACCGAGCAGCAGGACCCGCGCGGCGGTCTCGGCGAAGATGCCGACGCCACGGAGCGCGGCGCGGACGGGGTTGCGGTGCTGGGCCTCGGCGGCACGGGCACGGTTCTCGGACCTGGGAGTCGCCTGCTGCGTGATTGCGGTAGCCATGACTCCACCGTAGGTTCGCGGACCTGTACCGACGTCGGCCCGAAGTCCCGTTCCCGACGGCCCCCCGACTCATCCCGGAGGGTGACCGCATCCGCCCCCAGACCGGGGGCGACCCCGAGGCGGCTCAGGGTCGGACGCGTCCGACCCATCCGGGATTGCCGCGCCGGTGGCGCTACGGGGCGGTATGTTCCAAGAGTCGCCCGACCGTTGCGTCACCGTGCCGACCGAGGGAAGCGGAGCACCGGACATGCCGAGGACCACCGCACGGCGGGGGTGGCTGCTGGCCGCCTCCCTGCTCACCGGAGCGCTCGCCGCCGCCTGCTCCTCCGGGCCCGCGCCGCACGCGGCGCCTTCCTCCTCGCCGCTGACCTCCGCAGCGCCCGGCAGCGGCGCACCCGCCTCCCCGACGTCCGCCGCCCCCACGTCCGGGTCGCCGACCACGGCGGCCCCCGCCCCCTCCACGCCCCGGCGGACCACCGCGCCGCCTCCGCCGGCCACGTCGAACCTGACCACGGCTCAGCTGGTCGGCCAGCGGATCGTCTACTCCTACCCCGGGCTGACGCCCCCGGCGTCGCTGCTGCAGCGCATCCGCGCCGGGCAGGTCGCCGGAGTGATCTTCTTCGGGCAGAACGTCTCCAGCGCGGCCCAGCTCCGCTCCGCCGTCGCCACGCTCCGCAGCGCGCAGCAGGCCAGCCCGGTGCACCAGCCGCTGCTGCTGATGACCGATCAGGAGGGCGGCATCGTGCGCCGGGTGCCAGGTGCACCGCTGCAGTCCGCCAAGGAGATCGGCGCCACCGGCGACCCCGCGCAGGCGGCCCCCGCCGGCAGCGCCGCCGGCGTCAACCTGCGGGGCCTGGGGCTCAACCTCAACCTGGCCCCGGTGCTGGACGTCTACCACTCCCCGGGCGACTTCGCCGACTCGGCGCAGCGCTCGTTCAGCAGCGACCCGGCGACCGTGGCCTCGATGGGCTCGGCCTTCATCCGGGCGCAGCAGCAGGCGGGGGCGGCGGCCACGGCCAAGCACTTCCCGGGGCTGGGCGCGGCGGGCCGCACCCAGAACACCGACCTGGAGCCGGTGACGATCAACGAGTCGCTGACCCGGCTGCGGCAGGTGGACGAGGCCCCCTACCCGTCGGCCATCGCGGCGGGCGTCCGGCTGGTCATGCTCAGCTGGGCGGTCTACCCGGCGCTGGACGGCTCGCACCCGGCCGGGCTCTCCCCCACCGTGGTGCAGGAGCTTCGGGGCCGCCTCGGCTTCGGCGGCGTCACGATCACGGACGCCCTGGAGGCCAAGGCGCTGACCGCGTACGGCTCCACCGGGAACCGGGCGCTCGCGGCGGTCTCCGCCGGGATGGACCTGCTGCTCTGCTCCTCGCAGAGCGTCAGCCAGGGCGACGCGGCCGCCCAGGCACTTGTGTCGGCGCTGGACTCGGGGCGGCTGAATCGCGCCGCCTTCGCGGCGGCCGCCGCCCGGGTCACCGCCCTTCGTTCCGGCCTGGGCTGACAGCACGTCAGCCCGAACGGTCCAGACGCAGCGCGACCTCCACGGCCTCGGCGGCGGTAGCCACCCGGACCGGCCCGGAGGCATCACCCGGCCGCCGCCCACTCGGCGGCTCAAGCCGCCACCGGGTCACCGCCCTTCGCTCCCGCCTGGGCTGACAGCACATCAGCCCGAAGGCGCCAGACGCAGCGCGACCGCCACCGCCTCGGCGGCTCAAGCCGCACCGGGTCACCGCCCTTCGCTCCCGCCTGGGCTGACAGCACATCAGCCCGAACGGGCCAGGCGCAGCGCGACCGCCACGGCCTCGGCGGCGGTAGCCACCCGGACGGGCCCGGGGGCATCACCCGGCCGCCGCGCACTCGGCGGCTCAAGCCGCCAACTGTCCAGTGCGACCACCGGTTTGCCGGTCCGCAGGGCCAGCGCGATCTCGCTGAGCGTCCCCCAGCTGCCGCCGATGGCCACCAGCGCGTCCGCGGCGGCGACGACCAGGCCGTTGCGCAGCTCCCCCAGCCCCGTCGGCAGAGCCAGGGTCAAGTACGGGTTCCCCGCCGCGCGTTCGCGCCCCGGCAGCAGGCCGACGCAGGTGCCGCCCGCCTCCCTGGCGCCCTTGGCGGCGGCCTCCATCACGCCGCCCAGGCCGCCGCAGACGACCACGGCTCCGGCCTGCGCGAGGCCGCGCCCGACCGCCTCGGCGGCCTCGCGCTCCTGCCCGGTGGCCTGTCCGGGGCCGATGACGGAGACGTAGACGGTGGGCTCGGCTGGCGTCACCGGGCCAGCGTAGCCAGTGCCACGCGGAACCCTGCTCGCCGCGCCGCCGCCGGGTCAGCCGAAGACGGCGTCGCGGGCCAGGTCCAGGGCGGTGAGGACGGCGCCCTGCAGCACCGGATTGCCCTCGACCGCACTGGCCCGCACCTCGGTGGGCACCGGGACGCGGCCGTCGAGCTGCGCGGAGACCGCGGCGGCGAAGTCCGCCCCGCCCGCCCGGCCGGTCGTGCCGCCGAGGACGACCAGGCCCGGGTCCAGCACCAGGACCATCACCGCGACGACACGGGCGACCTGACGGGCGAACAACTCCCCGTCCCCGGCGTCCAGTCGGGGCCCTTCCAGGGCGCAGCACAGGTTGTCGCCGTCCAGTTCCAGGAAGCCGACCTCGCCCGCGCCGCCGGAAGCCCCCTGGCGCACCCGGCCGCCGAGGACGACCGCGCCGCCGACGCCCTCGTCCAGCCAGAGCAGCGCGAAGTCCTCCCGGCCGCTCGCCGCGCCGACGCGGTGCTCGGCCACCGCGGCGAGGTTGACCTCGTTCTCCAGCACCAACTGCGGTACCCCGAGCGCCTCCTGGACCAGGTCCGGCAGCCGGGGGTCCCAGCCGGCCACTCCGACGTCGCAGGGGCCGAGCCCGCGGCCGGTGTGCGGGTGGACCATGCCGGGCGCGCCGAGGACGACCGCCTCCAGCGTCCGCCCGCCCGCCGCCGCGGCCACGGCGTCGCGGATGACGGCCGCGAGGTCGGCCTCCGCGACGGCCGGACGCTCGGCGGTGCCGACGGTGGCGCCGGTCAGGTCGGCAACGGTGACGTGGGTGCCGCTGCGGCGGATGTCGACCCCGGCGACATGGGCGCGGTCCGCGACCAACGTGTAGAGGCGGGCGTTGGGGCCCCGCCGGTCCTCGCCGGCCTCGCCGCAGGGCTGGACCAGGCCGTTGGCCCGCAGGCGCTCGATCAGGTCCGCGACCGTGGGCCGGGACAGCCCGGTCAGCGTGCGCAGCTGCGGTGCGGTGAGGGGACCGTGTTCGAGCAGCAGGTCGAGCGCGAGCCGGTCGTTGATCGCGCGCGCCAGGGCCGGGGTGGCGGTCTTCATGCGCGCATCCTAGCCGCAACGAGCAGGGTTCCTGCGTATTCCTCTTTCCATCAGGGAGCCTGCCTGTTAGTTTCTGAGGGTGACTCACCGGACCCACCACCGCGCCATCGCGCTGCTGTTCACCGTCCACGGAGCCGTCGGCGGCTCCCTCTACAGCTGCCTGCCCTGGCTGCAGGGCCACTTCGGGCTGAGCGCCGGGGCGCTCGGCCTGGTGCTGCTGTGCCAGCCGGTCGGGGCCTTCGTCGCCATGCCCACCGCCGCCCGGGTCGCCCATCGGGTGGGCGAGCGGCGAGCCGCGGGCATCCTCATCGGGCTGTGGGCGCTGCTGCTCCCGGTCCCGCTGCTCGTCCCGGGCCCCGCCTGGCTCTTCGCCGCGTTCTGCCTGTTCGGCATGGTCGCCGGGATGAGCGACGTCGTCATGAACGGACACGGCGTCACCATCGAACGGGGACTGGGCCGTTCGATCATCTCCGGCCTGCACGGACTGTGGTGCACCGGCAGCCTGCTCGCCGGCGGTCTCGGCATCCTCACCGCCCGGCTCGACGTCGACCCGCGGCTGCGCCTGCTCGCCCTCACCGCCGTGCTGCTCCCGCTCGCCCTGCTGGGTGCCCGCGCCCTGCCCGCCGACGCGCCGCGCGACCACGCCGGCTCCGCCCCCGCGCCGCGCCGCTTCGCGCTGCCCAGCCGGGCCGTGCTCGTCATCGGCGCGGTGGGCTTCTGCGGCACCTTCGTCGAAGGCGCGAGCAGCAGTTGGGCCGGCGTCTACCTCACCCGGGTCACGGGGGCCGGGGCCGCTCTGGCGACCACCGGGTTCACCCTGTTCACCCTCGCCATGGCCCTGACCCGGCTGCTGGGGGACCGCGCCGTCCAGCGCTTCGGCCCCGTCCGGGTCGTCCGCGCCGGCGCCTCGGTGGCCGTGCTCGGCGGTGTGCTGGTGACGGCGGCGCCCGGGCCGTGGCCCTGCATCCTCGGCCTGGCCCTGATCGGCGCGGGCATCGCCCTGAACGTGCCGCTGGTCTTCAGCGCCGCCTCGCGCACCGGCGTGAACGCCGGCGAGGGCGTCGCCGGGGTGGCCACCCTCACCTACGCGGCCTCACTCGTCTCCCCGGGCGTCATCGGGTGGATCGCCGGAGCCCTGTCCTACCCCGCGGCCTTCGGCCTCATCACCGCGTTCGCCCTGGCCATGGTCCCGCTCGCGGGCCGGCTGCGGCCCGCCCCGGGGCGCACGGCCGCCGCCCGTACGCCGCAGGACCTGGTCGCCTCCTGACCCGCCGCCCGGCCCACTCGGACGAGTGAGCCGGGCGGCGGCCGGGGCCGCCGAGTTGATCGGCGTGCGGGCGGGCGTCAGGCTGAACCCATGGTGCGCAGTACCGGGGGCGACGCCGAGAGCGGCCTGCTGGGGCAAGCGTTCCGGCAGGCCTCCTTCGCGATGTCCGTGTACGACCCGGCACTGCGCTGCCTGTGGCTCAACGAGATCTCCTGCCGCCAGCTCGGCGAGGACGAGGGCGCGCTGCGCGGCCGGACCTTCCCCTTCGGCCTCCCCGAGTCCTTCGACATCGCGGGCATCCTGCAGGCCATCCGCGACGTCCCGATGACCGGACGGCCGATCCACTACGAGGCATTCGGGCGCTCCCCCGGCGGCGAGCGCGAGCACGCCTGGCGGCTCGAGCTGTGGCCGGTCCGCGGCGCGGACGGCACGGTGCGCGCCGTCGGCATGGCCGCCTTCGACAACAGCGAGCAGCACTGGGCCCGGGAACGCCTGGCGGTCCTCGACCGGGCCGCCGTGTCCATCGGCACCACCCTCGATCTCGACCGCACCGCACAGGAGTTGGCCGAACTCGTGGTCCCGCGCTTCGCGGACTTCGCCAGCGTGGACCTGCTCGAGGCGGTCATGCACGGCGAGGAGCCGGCCACCGGCGCTCCGGACACGGACGTGGTGCTGCGCCGGGTCGCGCACCTGTCCATCGCCCCGGACGGCGGAGGCGCCGTCATCGACCTCGGCGCCACCGACCACTACCCGTCCTTCTCCCCGTCCGCCCGCGCCCTGCACACCGGCCATCCGGTGGTCACCGGCAGCGGCGACCCGGTCTTCGACCGCTGGGTCGCCGGGGCCCCCGCCCGCGCCGAGAGCATGCGCGGACACACCGTCACCTCGCTGCTCGCCGTCCCGCTGACCGCCCGCGGCACGACGCTCGGCGTGGCCGTGCTGGCCCGCGTCCGGCCCGCCCCGTTCCTCCCGGAGGACGTCACCCTGGCCCGGGAACTGGCCTCACGCGCCGCCGTCTGCGTCGACAACGCCCGCCGCTACACCCGCGAACGGGCCACCGCCCTGGCCCTGCAGCGCAGCCTGCTGCCCCGCGGCGTCTCCCGGCAGTCCGCCGTGGAGCTGGCCTGCCGCTACCTCCCGGCCGAGAACGGTGCGGGGGTGGGCGGCGACTGGTTCGACGTCATCCCGCTGTCCGGCGCCCGGGTGGCGCTCGTCGTCGGCGACGTCGTGGGCCACGGCATCCAGGCCTCGGCCACCATGGGCCGGCTGCGCACCGCCGTGCGCACCCTGGCCGACGTGGACCTGCCGCCCGACGAACTCCTCGCCCACCTGGACGACTTGGTGCTGCGCCTGGGCGGCGACGAGGAGGACCAGGACCCCGCCGACGACCGCCCGGACCCCGGCGGTACCGGGGCCACCTGCGTCTACGCCGTCTACGACCCGGTGTCCCGGCGGCTGTCGGTCGCCAGCGCGGGCCATCCGCCACCGGTGCTGCTGCTCCCCGACGGCTCCACCCGCGTCGTCGAGGTCGCCGCCGGACCGGTGCTGGGGGTCGGCGGCCTGCCGTTCGAGGCCACCGAGGCGGAACTCGACGAGGGCACACTGGTGGCCCTGTTCTCCGACGGCCTGGTCGAGGCCCGCGACCGGGACCCGGACCTCGGCACCGAACGGCTCCGCAAGGCCCTCACCGCGCCGCTGCCCGGGCTGGAGACGCTCTGCGACCACATGCTCTCCGAGCTCCTGCCCGAACGGCCGCAGGACGACGTCGCCCTCGTCCTCGCCCGGACCCGCGCGCTGGGCGCGGACCGGGTGCGGGTCTGGGACCTGCCCCCCGACGTGTCGGTCGTCGCCGAGGCCAGGCGGCTCGCGGCGGCCCAACTCGACGCCTGGGGACAGCAGGAGGCGGCCTTCGTGGCCGAACTGGTCGTCAGCGAGCTGGTCACCAACGCCATCCGCTACGGCTCCCCGCCCATCCAGCTGCGCCTGATCCTCGCCGGCCCGGCCGGTGCGGGCCCGCTGATCTGCGAGGTCTCCGACGCCAACGCCAGCTCCCCGCACCTGCGCCGGGCCCGGATCCTGGACGAGGGCGGCCGCGGCCTGCTGCTGGTCGCCCAGCTCACCTCCCGCTGGGGCACCCGCCACACGCCCGAGGGCAAGACCATCTGGGCCGAGCTGGCCCTGTGAGACCGGCCCGCCGCCGGGTCTACTGCCCGACGACGCTGAAGCTGCGCCAGACGCGGCCGAAGTCGGTCGTGGTGATCCCGCGGGCGAGGTAGTACGACTTGCCGTGCGCGGGCGTGGTGCAGTCCGGCCCGTCGTACAGGAGGATGTCCGCCAGCAGGTTGTTGTTCACCGAGTGGACGTCCTGCAGCACGAAGTTGTGGCAGTGCTGCCCGTTCGGGCTGGTCACCTGCTCGGCGATGCGCCCGTTGGTCGCCGTGACGGTGCCCTCCGACGGGTCCGAGCAGCCGGCGGCGGTGAGCGCGAGGCCCAGCGCCGCCACGCCGGTGACCAGGGCACGCCTGGGGAAACGGGCCATCACTGGACCTCCTGCCGAACTCGACCGCTGCGACTGCCTGCTGACCGACTGTAAGCAGCCGCGGCGGCCCGGGCCGTGAGGGGCACGGCCGAGCGGGCGAGGGTTCACCCCAGCGGGCGCAACCGCCGCGAGAACTCCGTCGGGGCCGCCTCCGCCCGGGAGGCCGCCAGCGCGGCCGGCCCGCAGGAGGTGCTGCCCCTCTGCCGAGCGCGTGGAGGAGGCGCGGCCGGGCCAGGGGGCCGGTCCGGCTCCGGCGCGGCCGCGGCTTCGCTGGCCGGCGTGGTGGCGGCGCAGGACCGTACCGGCTCGCCTTGCCAGGACGGGAACTGACGGCGGGTCAGGGCTGGGCGCCGTCACCCGGGAGGCCGAGGCGGTGCGCCAGGGCCACGGCTGCGACGGAGGAGTGGACGTCGAGTTTGACCATCAGGTTCTGCACGTGGGTCCGCACGGTGTTCGTGGAGAGGAACAGGTGGCGGCCGATCTCCGGGCGGCTCATCCCCGCGCACAGGCAGCCGAGCACCTCCCGCTCGCGGACGGTCAGGCTGGCCAGTCGCTCCGCGCCCTCGTCGTCCTCGTCGCGCCGGGCCACCAACTCCGCGACCACGCGCGTCAGCAGCAGCGGCGGCACCCACGTCTCCCCCCGGTGCACCCCGCGGATCACGGCCAGCAGGTGCGCCAGCGAGCTGTCCTTCGGCACCCACCCCCGGACCCCCGCGCGGACGGCCGCCGGAGCCAGCTCGTCCGTCCCCGCCCCCTCGCTCAGCACGATCACCGGGACGCCGAACTCCCGGCCCCACCCCCGCTGCCCGTCCGCCGCCCCGCCGCCGCGGCCGGCCAGCAGGCCGATGTCGGCCACCACCACGTCCGTCCCGCCCGCCTCGGCGAGCCTGCGGACCTCGGCCATCCCCGCGGCCGCCCGGGAGACCAGGCCGCTCTGCTCCAGCCCCGCCGCCAGCAGGCTCGCCACCGCCCGGCGACGGTCGGCCACCACCACTCTGATCGGGCCGCTCATGCCCCGCAGGTTGCCACGGGGCCCCGGCACCCGCCACCGGTGGCCAGGGCAGGGGCACGATGGTTCGCTGATACCCATGAGGTCTTCCGGCAGCACCTCCCCCGCCGCCGTGGTCGTCGCCGACTCGCACCGCCTGGTGGCGGACGTCCTCGCCCTCGCTCTCGCCGGTCACGGCTACCGCGTGTGCGCCACCGCGGTCACCCGCGGCGAGCTGTTCCGCGCCGCCATGGCCCACCGGCCCGACGCCTGCCTCGTCGATCTGCGTCTGCTGGACGGCAGCGCCCTCGACGTCATCTCGCTCCTCCACCGGAACGCCCCCGAACTGCGCATCCTGGTCCAGTCCCGCGGCCTCGACGAGACCACGGCCGCGGCCGCACTGCGCGCCGGGGCGTCCGGGTTCGTGCGCAAGGACGAGGGGATCGACGAACTGGTCTGCGCCCTCGGTCAGTTGACCTCAGGCATGCGACTCCCGCCGCCCGCTCCCCCACCGGACTCGCCCGCCGCCCGGCGCAGCGACCGGACCGAGCCGCCGGACGACCCCTTCCGCTGGCTGACCCGCCGCGAACTGGAGGTCCTCGTCCTCCTGGCCAGGGGCGACGGAACGGTGGAGATCGCCCGCGGCCTCGAGATGACCGTCAACACGGCGCGCACCCACATCCAGAGCGTGCTGGACAAGCTGGGCGTCCACTCCCGTCTGGAGGCCGTGGCCCTGGTCAACCGACTCGGCGTGGACCTCACTGCGCTCTGAGGGGGAGCGCCCCCGGGAGCCGCCCATGACGGACCGTCATGGGCGGCTCCCGGTGCGCAGCCACCGCCGGGGTCCAGGTTCAGTCCCGGTCCTCGGGCAGCTCGACCTCGATGCGCTCCTTACGGACCTCGCCCCGCACGGTCTGCTCCTCGACGCGCTCCTCGACCGTCATCCGGACCCGCTCGACCGGCACGGCCTCGGTCTCCACCACGGGACGCTCGGCATGGAGGGTGACCTCGTGCTCAGCCTCGCTGATGGGCGGCCCGGACAGGGCCTGGGCCCGGTTCGCCTCCGTGATCGGCTCGCGCTCGATGCGGACCTCCTCGTGGCGGAGCGGAACCGTCTGCTGCTCCGTCTCGGTCACCACGTACTTGCGCAGCCGCGCGTGGCCCGCCTCGTGCCGCTCGACGCCGACCCGCAGGTGCTCCTCGGAGCGCGTCATCGCGCCGTCCCCGTCGGGGGCTCCTGAGCCGTTCCCGGCGTGGCTGCCCACCGCTGCACCGGGCTTGGCGCCGGCAACCGTGCCAGGGGCGGTGCCGGGCATGCCGCCTGCCGTCCGCCCTTGGGCGGTCGTTCCCGCCGCTCCTGCCGCCCCGGCGGCACCGGCCGCCGTTCCCGCACCGGCCGCCGTTCCCGCGCCGGCCGCGGGCGCTCCGGCACCGGTGCCGGCCGCGGCACCTGGAGCTGTCCCGGCCACGGTGTCCGGCGGGCGTCCGTGCCCGGGCGTGTGCGCCCAGCCGCCCGGGCCCGGCTGGTTGGCCCGCTTCCAGGCGTCGTCCCAGGTGATGCCGTAATGGCGGTAGAGGCGCTCCTCCTCCGCCTCCGACAGGTGGCCCCCCGCGTCGACGTCCACGTTCGGCGCCTCCTTGACGGTGTCCTTGGTGTACGGGACCTCCAGGTGGTCCTCGACCATGCGGGCCTCGTGGATCGGCACGAAGGTCTCGTTGTTGCCGAACAAGCCGGTCTTCACGCTCACCCACTCCGGACGGCCGGTCGCGTCGTCGTAGAACAGGTGCGCCGGCTTGCCGATCTTGTGGCCCTCGGCGTCGTAGACGGGGTGCTCGAGGGCATGCTCGAGCTGCGTCTCGCTGATCATCGATTGTCCTCCCGTTCAGGCGGTTTCACGTGGCGATTAACCATTCGCCTACAGCCCAAAACGGGATGAATTCGTACATCAACGATGAGTTTCTGACGCTCGATCAGAAGTACCGGAACTACTGACCCACCCTCAGCCGCTCGAATCCCGTGTCCGCGTTCCACGCGGCCCGCGCGGCCGGTTCGCCCTCCGGCCGGTCCTGCCAGACGCGGACCTCGACGCGGAACGGCATCTCCCCGCTGCTGGCCCAGCGGCCCTGGAGCTCGGCGAGCAGGTGCTGGTCCGCGCAGGCCTGGGGGCTCACCGGGAGTTCCTGGGGCGGCGCCGGGGCCAGCACGCGAACCCGCTCACCCTCGCGGTCCTCCGTGATCCGCAGCTCGGTGCAGTACATCGCCGCGACCTCCTTCCGGGACGCTCTCGTCCCGCCCTGCGCCTACCCCGCCCGGGGAAGGCGGAGTCCAGTCGAACAGCGGGGCGGGGGCCCGGGCCGCCGCCGCCTCCCGCACCNCCGCCTCCGGCAGCAGGCCGGACAGCGCGAACAGCCCGTCGCGGAGCAGGAGGCCGGCCTGATCTGCGCGAACGCTACGACAACCTGGGCCGGGGCTTCCTCGACCTGACCGCTTCCCTGCTGCAGGCTGCCGGCTGCCCCGACCCTCGCCGCCGGGCCCGGTACCTGGTCGCCTGGTGCGACGGCATCCTGGCCAACGCGACGGTCGGCCCGGGCGCCCACCGTCCGCCCACGCGGCGGGAACTGGCCGAGCAGGTCGACCTCATGCTCGCCGCGCTCCTGGATCCCGCTCAGCGGGAGTCCTGACCGGCACGAGGGGTAAGTAGCACATGTGACCAGTCGCAGAAACCCTGTCGCACGGCGTTCCTCTCTCGCGGCGGGTGCCCTGGTGCTCACGGCCGTGCTCGGCACGGTGTCCTGCGGGGGCGGGAAGCACGCGTCCCAGTCCACGCCGCAGCCGCCGCCCCCGACGAGCGCCGCTACGTCCCCCACCACCGCGCCGACGCCCACCACCAACCCGCTGACCGGGCAGGGGCCTTCGGGCGGCCACGTCTTCGCGGTCAAGATCGACAACGTCGGCGCCGCCCGGTTCCAGCAGCAGGGACTCAACGCCGCCGACCTGGTCTACGTCATCCAGGTCGAGGGCGGCCTCTCCCGCTACCTCGCCGTCTACGACAGCGTGCACACCGACCGCTCCCACGTCCCGGCGCGGATCGGCCCCGTCCGCAGCGCCCGCCAGAGCGACATCCCGCTGCTGGCCGCGTACGGGCGAGTCGGCCTCGTGTACAGCGGGGCGATCAGCGGCCTGCTCAAGGACCTGGGCCGGGCCAACCTGGTCAACATCACCCCCGACCGGGCCCCCGGCCTCTTCAGCAACGGCGGCAGCAGTCCCACCTACATCCAGTCCGACCAGGTCTTCGCCCGCTTCCCGCAACTGGCCGCGGTCAAGGACATCGGCCTGCGCTTCGGCCCCTTGACCGCGGGTGGCGCCGCCGCGCACAGCGTGTCGGTGCAGTACCCGTCGGCCTCCTTCACCTTCCGGGCGAGCGGCGCCAAGTGGACGGTCACCATGGACGGCCACGACGCCCGTGCGAGCGCGGACAACCTGATCATCCAGCACGTCCACGTCGTGCAGGGCAAGTACACCGACCACAACGCCGGCCACCCGGACAACGAGGTCTTCAGCGTGACGACCGGTCAGGGCAAGGCCGACTTCTACCGTGACGGCAAGGTCTGGCACGGCACCTGGTCCAAGCCGACCGACACCTCGCCGACGACCTACGCGGTCAACGGCCGGACGTTCCTGCTGGCCCCGGGCCGGTCCTGGATCGTCCTCGACCCCAGGTGACCCGCCGCCCGCGTCAGCCGAGCAGCCGCACCGGCTCGCCCGCCAGGTACGCGGCGATGTCCTCCACCGCATCGCCGTAGTAGCGGCGGTAGTTGTCCTCCGACACATAGCCGAGGTGGGGCGTCGCCAGCAGCCTCGGCGCGCTGCGGAAGGGGTGGTCGGCGGGCAGCGGCTCGACGTCGAAGACGTCGACGCCGGCCCCCGCGATCGCGCCCGCGCGCAACGCGGCCAGCAGCGCGTCCTGGTCGACGATGGCGGCACGGGAGGTGTTCACCAGGTACGCCGTCGGCTTCATCAGCGCCAGCTCGTCGGCGCCGAGCAGCCCGCGGGTCCGGTCGCCGAGCGCGAGGTGCACCGTCACCACGTCCGACCGGCGCAGCAACTCCTCCTTGGACGCCGCCAGTTGTACGCCCGCGGCCTCGGCGCGCTCCTTCGTCAGGTGCTGGCTCCAGGCCACGACCTCCATCCCGAAGGCCAGCCCCACCTGCGCCACCGGGACCCCGATCTTCCCGAGCCCGAGCACCCCCAGCGTCCGCCCGTGCAGGTCCGCGCCGACCGAGGCCTGCCACGGGCCGCCCGCGCGCAGGCCGTTGACCTCCGCCACCAGGTTCCGCGCCAGCCCCAGGATCAGCGCCCAGGTCAGCTCGACGGGCGGCGTCGACGCGCTGCGCGTCCCGCAGACGGTCACCCCGTGCGCGGCCGCGGCGGCGTAGTCGATCACCGAGTTCCGCATCCCGCTCGCCACCAGCAGTCGCAGCCGCGGCAGCGCCGCGAACACCGACGCCGGGAAGGGAACGCGCTCGCGCAGGGTCACCACGATGTCGAACTCCCGGAGCGCCGCGACGAGTTGCTCCTCGTCGGCGAAGTGCTCCCGGAAGCAGGCCACCTCCACCCGATCGCCGACCGGGCTCCAGTCCCCCAGGTCCGTGGCCACTCCCTGGAAGTCGTCGAGCACGGCGCAGCGCAGCTTTCCCATGCCGGCGAGCCTACCGACCGCCGGCCGTCCCGGGCTGTCCACGGGGCCGGAGCGGCTCACGCGGACCGGGATGGCAGACTCGGTGCTCAGTGATCGCGCCGCGAGGAGCGCACACCCGACGGAAGGCCGGTCAGCAGCCATGGAACCGCTTGTCACGGACAACCCGCAGGAGTCCCGGTACGAGATCCACGTCGCCCCGGCCACGGCCGACGCGGACCTGCCTCAACTGGCCGGTTTCGCGCAGTACCACCGGTTCAAGGACGAGATCGCCTTCATCCACACCGAGATCGACCCGAAGTTCGAAGGCCAGGGCCTCGGCGGCAAGCTGGCCCGCGCCGCGCTCGACGACGCCCGCGAGAAGGGGCTCGCGGTCCTCCCCTTCTGCCCGTTCATCCGCGGCTGGATGGGCAAGCACCCGGACTACATCGCCCTCGTCCCGGCCGACCAGCGCGCCCGCTTCGGGTTCTGAGGGCGGTTGTCGGATGACGTTCTCCCAGTCGTCGTCGGCGGACCACCGGAACGCGGACACGGGCGGGTCCTCGGACACGGGCACGGGCGGGTACACGCGGGCCGCGGCCGTCATAGCCACCAGCACCCCGACCGACTACCGCGTCGAACTGCGGGCCGGCCACCACCTTCTGGCCGCCGACGAGCCGGTGTCGGTGGGCGGCCTGGACACGGCCCCCAACCCGATCATGCTGCTGCTCTCCGCCGTCGGCTCCTGCACCGCGATCACCCTCCGCATGTACGCGGAGCGCAAGGGCTGGCCGCTGACGACGGTGCGGGTCCACCTCGCCTACGAGAAGAGCGAGCCGGACCGCCACGGCGACGGCACGGCTCCCGCCGGCCGCATCACCCGCCGCATCGACCTGCTGGGCGAACTGGACGAGGTACAGCGCGCCCGGCTGCTCGACATCGCCGAGCGCAGCCCCGTCACCAGGGCCGTCAGCGGGGGTACGCCCATCGTCCGAGCAGCGGAACGGCACTGACGGCCCGTCACGCGGCCCGTCATGCGGAACCGCACGGACGACCCGTCGCGCGGCTCCTCATGCGGCCCGTCACGCGCACCCCGCTACCCGTCCGCGCCTCGACGTCGCGTCGCGGCCAGCAGTACCAGCGCGCCGGCCTGGATGACCGCCACCGTCACCAGCAACGCCGGGACGGAGACCGTGTAGAGCGCACCCGTCAGCGCTCCGCCAACGAACGCGCCGCCGCCGACCACCGCCGCGAACACCCCGTAGGCGGTGGCCCGGCGTCCGCTCGGCACCAAGTCGGCGACGGTCGCGCGCAGGGTGGACTCCTGGACGCCCGTCGCCGCGCCCCACAGCAGCGCGCCGAGCACGGCGAACGCGGGCTGCCGCGTGAACGCCAGCACCGGGACGAGTGCGGCCAGCACCGGAAGGACCGTGAGGACGGCCGGTCCGGAGCGGTCGTACCACCAGCCCGTCGCGAGCGAGGCCAGCCCGCCCGCCGCCATGGTCCCGGCGTAGACGAGCGGAACGGCCGCCGCGCCGAGGACGTGACGGTGCACCAGGTGGAACGAGATGACGCCGAACGTCGCGAACCCGGACATGGTCGCGGCGGTGAACGCCGCGTAGACCCAGAATCGGCGCGGGAGCGCGGAGACCCGACCGACCTGCGAGAACGGCACCGGCTTGGCGCCCGCTCCGTCGCTCGCGGGCTCGTACGCGGCAGGGTTGGGAACCGTGCGCTGCAGCCGGACGAGCAGCACCAGCGTCGCCAGCCCCGGGAGCGCAAGCACCAGGAGCGAGGGCCCGTACCGGTCGCCGGTCAGCGCGAGCATCCCCGCCACCGCCAAGGGGCCGGTCACGGCCCCGACTTGGTCGAGTGCCTCGTGCACCGCGAAGCCCCGGCCCCGCCCGGTGGCGGCGGTGGCGTGCGAGAGCAGGGTGTCCTTGGCCGGCGACCGGATCGCCTTGCCGGCCCGCTCCGCGATGACCAGCGCACACGCGACACCGAGCGCTCCGGCGACGCCGAGGAACGGCACGGTGAGCACGGTGAGGGCGTAGCCTGCCGTCGCCAACTCCCAGAACCGCCCGCTCCGGTCCGCGAGCGGACCCGAGACCAGCCGCAGCACCAACGCCGCCGCCTCGCCAGCCCCCGTGACGACACCGACGACCAGCGCGGACGCGCCGAGGCTGGCCAGCAGAGGCCCGGTGATCGAGCGGGCGCCCTCGTAGACCACATCCGCGAGCAGGCTGACGATCCCGAACATGACGACGAACCGCCACGGCGAAAGCCTCGGCCCCCCGGGCGGCCGCTGCTCCGCAGCGGGAGTCGGCGACGGACGCGGCGGCTGAGGCGGTTCGGACTGTCCGTTCATGGTGGACCGACGCTAGCAAGGAGGCCCGTGGATTCGCCGGACCGTAACCGGGTCCGTCCGCAGCAGCGGTCGGCGGTGATTCCTTTCGCGGCACGTCTGCAACGGCATTCACCGTTGGGCGGGGCCAGCGCTCGTGCTGCTCGCTCCGCTCGCGGGAAAGGCGCGACCACGGGAGCGGACGCGGCGGGGCCCGGCGCCGTCGCCGTCCTGCGGGACGCCCGTCAGCTGGGTGCGGCCTGAACCACCGTCACACCGGGGCGCCCCATGCCGCGCCGGGTGGTCCCGCCGCGCACGCACAGACGCTGCCCCTGCGTGGCGGGTTGCCGACAGACGCCATCGAACCCGCGCCAACCCGCCAGCCGGGCAGGGCCCGAACGACCCTCACCCCGCGCACGGGCCGCCCGGGGCAGGCCGACCGCGCACGGGGGACGCAGTCCCCTGCTGCGTGGCGGGTTGCCGACAGTCACCACCGAACCCGCGCCAACCCGCCAGCTGGGCAGGGCCCGAACGACCCTCACCCCCGGAACGAGCCGCCCGGGCCAGGCCAACCGCACCCGCGCGGACGCAGTCCCCTGCTACGTGGCGGGTTGCCGACAGTCACCCCAGAACCCCCGCCAACCCGCCAGCCACCCACCGCCCGGGACCGACGCTCCGGCCGGCCCCGGGCGCGCAGCAGCGACCCGTGCTGGGGCATCACCCGGCTGCGCCCCGGGCAGCACGCGCCGCCGCCCTCCTTCCCCGTTGCGTCTTTCCGGGCGAGCGGAGCGAGTCATCGGTATTCCTGCGGAGACGCC